>SHOH01000083.1 GCA_004294845.1 Anaerolineaceae bacterium | reverse complement strand
TTTTAAGTCAATATTTATCTTGTACTCTCTGCCTTATCCCAGAATGGCTTTGCTTTACCTGTTATTATTTTAAAAACCCCTATCCACTGCGCTATTATTGTTATTGTATAATAATAAATTAAGTTTAGATATTTATTTTTAGATTTAGTCAAGGATCTTATCAAAGCAAGTATGTAAAAAAGAACTTGTCCCATGAATGTAATCATATAAAACCACGAATCCTTAATAAGTAGCATATTTGCTATGAATAGTAGTAAATGAGATATCCAAAGTAGATATCTACATGTTCTGTGTCCAAAATAAAAATACGAAAACCATCTATATTTTAATACATTTAAAATCCTTATATCAGGTAATATATGCTTGAGGATTATTCGATTCATTCTAACTTTTCTCCCGAATTCATCTTCGATAACTTCACCTGCTTTTTCATATGCTATAGCATCATGATTAGCTATTGCCCTTTTACCCTGTAGTCCATAAAATAAAGGCATTGCACTATCATGACATTGAATTGGATCAAAGTCAAAGTAGTCTTTTGTTCTACAAGCATATAATGCTCCATTACCAGCAGTAATTGTCTGAATTCTGCTTTCTACTTCTCTAACAGCTAGATCACTATCCCAATAACTAGCCTCAGCATTGCTCACATCACTAGTATCTTGATTAATTATTGAAAGTTTACCCGACACATACACAATATCTTCTTCTGTAAATGATGCCATAAGTTCCTTTACAGCGTTTTTTTTCATTATCGAATTTGCATCTGTCATAACAAGAAATTCAGTCGTCACCGTCTTATGGGCTTCATTTTGTGCGTTTGTCTTTCCCATGCGTGCTTTTACTTCGTATAGCCTAATATTAAACTCTGGGTGATCATCAATGAATAATTTAACAATTTCATTGGTTTTATCAGTACTATTATCAGATGATATCAAGAACTCTATTTTTTCTTTTGGATAGTCAAGTTCTATAATATTATTCAGCTTTTCAAGAATGACTTTTTCTTCATTATGTGCAACAACCATTACTGTAACAGTAGGGTGATAATCATAGTCTTTTATAAGCTTTTTCGACCTATAAAACCTTCCAATTATCTTTAATGACAATGGGTATCCAACCATAGCCCAGGTTATAATAAATGCACTTATATAGAAAATAATTTTTATAAGCAATTCCATTAATATCTCCTCAATATTATCTATCTAATCTCCTAACTGGAACACCTACATACGTCCCAGGTTCAGTAATATCCTTTACTACCACTGCACCAGCTCCTATTATGCAGTCATTACAGATTTTGATGTTATTGCTTATGGTGCTTCCAATTCCTAGCCAACTTCCCCGACCTACTGTAACCGTTCCGGCTAAGTTTGCTCCTGGAGATATATGTACATAGTCTTCAATAACATTATCATGATCTACGCTACTGCTGGTATTAATAATACAGCCCTTACCTATTACAGTAGAGCTATTGATTACAACTCCTGCCATTACCACTGAGCCACTTCCTATATTAACTTCTGTTCCTATAACAGAACTTGGATGAATTAATATCACTAATTCTAAACCATTGCTTTCTAGTTCTTCTTGTATTCTCATCCTTGTGGTATTGTTCCCAATAGCCACGAAGAAATCAGCTTCATCTATATACTTAAGGACATCGGAAGTCTTTCCAATCACTTCTAATCCCATAGACTGTTTCAAAGTTTCGTCATCATCTAGGAATGCAATGCTTTGCCATTTATTCATTTTTATAGCTATATCAGCGACAACTTTTCCATGTCCACTAGCACCAATAATGAGTAATTTATCTCTCATGGTAGACATTCCTCTCTAAAGAATTTCTAATATATTCTGTTTAAATTATAATTTACTTATTGATTAATTTCCTTTAAACGCTTCCATGGTTTCAGCCGTTTCCGAACTTATTCCTTCCTTTATGAATACCTTCTTTATAGTAAGGAATATTATCTTCCAATCTTTTAAGAAGCTCACATTATCTACATACCAGGCATCAAGATCAAACTTTTCTTCCCAACTAATTGCATTTCGGCCATTTACCTGGGCATGTCCTGAAAGACCCGGTCTTACTTCATGTCTCCGCTTTTGATGTTCATTATATAATGGTAGGTAATCAATTAATAAAGGCCTTGGCCCCACTATACTCATGTCACCCTTTAGTATATTTACCAGCTCTGGCAGCTCATCCAATGAAGTGGATCTGAGCATCTTGCCGAACCTTGTTAGCCTTACACTATCCGGTAACAGCTCTCCATCCTTATCTCTTTTATCTGTCATGGTGCGAAACTTATATAAAGTAAATATCTTCTCGTTAAGCCCCGGTCTCTTCTGTTTGAATATAACCGGACTGCCAAGCTTAATCCTCACTAAAATTGCAACTATTAGAAATACCGGTGATAACAATATGATAGCTATGAATGCAAGTATAATGTCCATTGGCCTCTTAACATATTTTCTATACATATCCTCATTACCTGCTTTCGAATAATCTCCTTACAATCTCTATGATCCTCTCCATGTCCTCTTCTGTATTCTTTATATCACTGGGCAGACATACTCCCTTATTGAATATCTTTCCCGATACTCCCAGCGGATCCTCTACCATGGAGATAAAATCACAATCCTTATATACAGGTTGCAGATGCATAGGCTTCCAGATGGGTCTTGCTTCTATATTCTCCTTCTCAAGAGCCATAAGTATATCAAGGGGCTTTACCTTACTGTTATCATCAATCGTTATACATGATAGCCAGTAGTTAGGCTCACATCCCTCAGGGATTGGATTCATGCTTATATCCTTGATATCCCCCAATGCTTCTTTGTATCTATTATATATCCATTTCTTGCGCTCTTTAAACTCATCCAGGGATTTAAGCTGGCCTCTTCCGATACCTGCCACTATATTGGACATACGGTAGTTATATCCTATCTCCTTATGCTCATAGTGAAGCTCTTTTTCCCTTGCCTGGGTAGCCCAGAATCTCGCCTTATCTATCATGGCTTTATCCTCTGATACCAGCATACCGCCACCAGAGGTAGTAATTATCTTATTACCGTTAAATGAGAATATTCCAAACCTTCCAAAGCTTCCGGTCTGTTTCCCACCATATGTAGCTCCCAGAGATTCCGCTGCATCTTCTATAAGTGGAACCTTGTGCGCATTACATATTGATAGGATCTCATCCAGCTTAGCCGGTGTTCCGTATAGATTTACTACTATTACAGCCTTTACATCCTTATATTTTGCAAATGCTTTCTCAAGTGCCTTAGGATCCATATTCCAGGAATCCTCTTCACAGTCTATGAATACCGGTATTCCACCCTCATACATGATGGGATTACAGGTAGCCGCAAATGTAAGCGAAGAGCAAAAGACCACATCTCCCCTTTTTATCCCCACTGCTTTAAGTGCCAGATGGATTGCCGCCGTACCTGAGATCAAAGCGCTGCCATAGGATACTCCGACATAGGCTGCCATTTCCCTCTCGAATTCATTTACATTTGGTCCTAAGGGTGCCACCCAATTAGTATCGAATGCTTCCTGTATATAATCCTGTTCCAGTCCGTTCATCGTAGGAGATGACAGGTAGATTCTTTTCTTTTCCATTAATCTCACCATCCATAAGTATAATGGTGCCTGGCACAGTTCACACCTCTTGTGGTGCCTGGCACTTATGTATCACTATTGTATCACATATGTAGGCACTATCTCTCTAACCTTCTTCCTTATCTCTACAGGCTCAAGCAGACATATGTCCTTTAGCTCCTCAAGCTCCCTAAGGAATTTCTCTTCATCCATCTCGATAGGCTTTCCTATATGTATCAGATTATTTTCTGTTTCCTGAAGCCCTTCTTCCTCCATAAGAAGCTCTTCATATAGCTTCTCTCCTGGGCGAAGGCCTGTAAATTCTACCATTATATCCTCATTGGGCTTATAGCCTGATAGCCTGATTAGGTTCTCAGCCAGATCAAGTATCCTTACAGGCTCTCCCATATCCAGTACAAATATTTCCCCTCCCTTGGCATAGGCACCAGCCTGTAATACCAGTGATACCGCCTCGGGAATAGTCATAAAATATCTTATTATATCAGGATGGGTAACTGTGACAGGCCCGCCCTCTTCTATCTGTTTCTTGAATAAGGGAATTACGCTGCCATTTGAACCCAGAACATTTCCGAATCTTACTGCCACGAATTCAGTCTTTGACCGTTTGTTATAGGTCTGTACTATCATTTCACAGATACGCTTGGATGCTCCCATGATATTGGTGGGATTCACTGCTTTATCTGTAGATATTAATACGAATTTTTCGGTTCCGTACAGATCCGCTGCTTGGACTGTCTTCCATGTGCCAAGAACATTGTTCTTGATGGCTTCATTTGGACTGTCCTCCATAAGAGGCACATGCTTGTGGGCAGCAGCATGATATACAATCTGCGGTCTGTAGGTCTTGAATATGTAATTCAGCCTGGTAGAGCTTCTTACAGAAGCGATAAGTACCACCAGGTTAAGATTAGGATAATGAGTCTTTAGCTCCTGTTGTATGTCATAGGCATTGTTCTCATATATATCTAATATAATCAGCTGCTTGGGTCGGTGGGCTGCCAGCTGTCTGCATAGCTCGCTTCCGATGGAACCACCTCCGCCGGTTACAAGGACCACTTTATCGCCGACATATTCCATGATAGAATCAAGGTCAATCCTTATGCTGTCTCTACCAAGTAGATCCTCTACCTCCACATCCCTAAGCTGGCTTACACTTACCTCTCCGCTCATAAGCTGATATACTCCGGGAAGTATCTTTAAGCTACAACTTGTCTCCTTACATATATTTACTATATCTCGAATTGTATTCTTGGGGACAGAAGGCATGGCAATTATGATTTCATTTATATTGAAGAGATTTGTCGTCTCTACGATATCATCTCTGGTACCTACTACCTTAACTCCTTGGATATAAGTTCCCTGCTTTGATGGATCATCGTCGATTATGCATTTTACGGTCGTGTTGTTGATATGCTCGCTGGTGCGAATCTCCTTGATTATCACATTGGCTGCATCTCCGCCGCCTATAATCATGATTTTCTTTATTTCTTTACTGTTGCCAACTAATCTCTTGACATATCTGACAAAACGATAAGCGAATCGATTACTTAGCGTAAGAAAGAATAATATACCACCATATAGAAAATGATAGCTTCTTGGGATAGGATATTCTAATATAGACAGTCCTGCAAATTGGATAAGGGAAGACATTATACAAGCTGCTGTAACATTTTGCATTTCCACAATTCCTGCGAATCTCCATATGCTATGGTAGAGCTTAAGCGTGTAAAATATAATAAGTGTGCATATAATATTAATAGGTAGATAACGCCATATGGATTCTACAAAGCGCATATCTACCCTAGCAAACACAAAATCAAAACGAAGCAGTAACCCTAATGCACTTGCTGCAATGATTACTGCCATATCACAAAGTATTAAACAAAATCTTCTGAATGCCAACTTGCTGCCTATAATCTTTCTAGCCATTTTCTATCCCTCTGTAAGTATTTCGTTTATTATCTTTTATTTACTTCTTGTTTATTTCATATATTGTGTATTTCACTTATTAGTTGACTTCTGTTCGGTGAACATACTGTCTACTAATGTTATTTATTATTTCACTTCCTGTTCGGTGATCATGTCTTCTACTTTTTCCTTGAACATTTTCATTCTGTTTATGAATTTATCCTTATATTTTTTACGTTCCTGCTCGTTCATATCAATATATTCCACGTAATCAATGTCGCTCTTATGTAATGTGGCACCACAATGAAAGCAAATAGCATCAGGTTTTCTTGATACTATTCTATAGTTAAAACACTTTGGACATATAAATATATGTAGCATACTTATTCCTTCCATATGTGTATATTGCGTGATGCAATAATCATTATACTATTTAGAGCAAGGAATGTAAACCTAGATATTTAAATTTGTAATAAATTACTAATGTTCTTCACCATAGGTTCCATAATACTTCCCATAATACTTGCCATAATACTTGCCATAATATTTTTTCTTATCCATAGGAACCTTATTCATTACCACACCTAATATGCGACAGTCAGCTTTCTCTAGTTGTTCCTTAACATTCTGAGCAAACCTATAGCTGATTGCATTAGCTTCTATCACAATTATAACACCATCTACAACCCTAGCTACTATAGCACTGTCTATTACTGAGCCCAGAGGTGGTGTATCAATTATTACATAATCATATTTTTCTCTAAGCTTGTTAATCATATTTTCAAATCGTACATTACTTAATAGCTCTGCAGGGTTTGGGCTGTATGATCCACAGAAGACTATATCCATGTTCTGTATATCTGTTTGGTATATTATATCCTCAAGTTCATTTTGCCCGGACAGATAATGCGTTAATCCGTTCTCTACCTTACCTACCTTATATCTTCCTATCAATACAGATTTTCGAAGGTCAGCATCAATTAGGACTACCCTTTTACCATTATCTACGAATGATGTCGCCATATTAAAAGAGACGCTTGTCTTTCCTTCGTTGGGTGTACAACTGGTTAAACTAATCACCTTAATATCGTCGCCACAAAACTGAATATTCGTTCTAAGTGCCTTATAAGCTTCATTAGTTCTAAAATCTAATTTATCACGGTGAATTCTAACTCTGTTTTCTACCATATAAGTTTAACCTCTCTTAACCTTTTGTCTTTTACTCGTATATTTTTCCTTTTTCGAATTAATCTTCGTACTCTTTCCATTTTCTATAGGTATTAAGCCTATTGTACTAAGCTCAAGATATTTTTCAACATCATCACTGCCCTTTATTGTGTCATCTAGCATGTGAAAGAATAATACAATCCCTGCGGCTAGTAAGCCACCGAGCATACCGCCTATTAGTGCATTTCTTTTGATATTCGGACTGGATGGGCTTTTTGGCAAGTTTCCCTCATCCACTATGTTGGGCTTCTCCGTGGCCATAATTTTGGCTATCTGCTCCGTAGATACATTTGCAAATTCATCCGCGATTTGCTTAGCAAGATAGGCGTTAGGATAATTTACTCTTATTTCTAGTACTCTGGTATTGGTTTGATTAGAAACAGATACCTTACTTTGCATCTCCTCATAGGTCATGTCCAGATACAGGTTCTCAATCACCTGATTTACAACCGGTCTGCTCTTAATCAATACCATATAGTCCTGAGTAAGCTGTGTACCGATCTGGATATCTGCCAAGCTAGTTATAGATGTTGACTTACTAAGTATATACAATTGAGTCTTCGAGGTATATATAGGTGTTATCATATAAGTACTATATAGACCTGCAGCAAAAGCCATCATTAATCCTGATAATATAATAATCCATAACTTTGATTTTATAGTATAGAGCAAATCCATTAAGTCGATTTCGACTTCTTCATTCGTATACTTTCCCATATTAGCTCCTTCATATGTATATATTCTCAAGTATTCTAGTCGGATTCTCCAAAAATATCTTCTTTACCGGCTCCTCATCACACTTCTTAAGTAAATGCTTAACAGCTGTCTGCATCATAGGTACCCTCGTCCTATCACTATGACAGTCACTACTGACAATATGAACTAAGTTATTGTTAAGTAGCTTACGATTGTATGAGGCATCAGCATTAAAAAAGCCACCCATAACACTATGGCAGTTCATCTGAATGTAGCATCCCATCTTAACCAGCTCATCTACCTTATTAGCATCTCTATGTAAACAAAAATATCTCTCAATATGCGCAAGGATTGGTATATAGCCATGGCAAGTAAGATTATTTATGCCTCGGCACATGGATTTGTAGTCAATTCCGTATGCGAATTCTACCAATACATAGCTGCTATCCGCAAGAGTCATTGCTTTTCCTGATTTTAATTCCTCGATAATAGATTCACTATAGTATAATTCATTGCCAAGTAATATCCTAAGATTTTTATTTATTTTATAGGCTTGCTGCTGAACCTGTTCTGCTATATCCCTTAAATATTCTACTGAAGGGTTATCTTCACCAGGTATATAATGCGGAGTTGCTATGATTGTACCTATATGCTCCTTATAAGCCATATGAAGCATACTTATAGTCTGCTCCATGCTTTCTGAGCCATCATCAGCACCGGGTAATATATGTGAATGCATATCTATATAGTTGTCTTGCCAATTCATATTCGTATCCCTAATTATTTATATTCATTATTTTGTTCCTCATAAGTCCTATTAAAGTAATTAATGCCATAGCCACGATCAGTCCCATCATACCTATATAAGTGAATACAATTATATTCAATCTAATATATTCAGACATGAATTGATAATAATAATCCTGAGCTAGCATAAGCTTATTGTAGCTCTTTGTAAGCAATAAGTAAAGAGAAGCAGCCAGTGTCATTAACGAGGACGCTAATAAAGCATAGACTATATATCTGATTCCTCTATATATGATTCTATGAACCCTTATAAGCATATAGCAAAGTACACTGATTAATAATATAAGGCTTGGTACCATGACTATCATTAATCTACCATATTCTGATTTATAACTCATAAGATATTCGATAAATCTCATCTGAATCTTACTCTTATACTCATATTCTATAGCATCGGTAACTTCAGTTATTTCTTTTGACAAATCGCTAGATTGCCTGATGCCTATTTGCTCTATGTGTTCTAGGATATTAGCCTTTATATCATTATAAAGTGTATTTTGAGGTTGTGATAGAGTGTTGTCGGTTATAACTGGCTGATTCTTTGATAGTCTGTTGTCGGTTGTATACGCCTGATTTTTTGATAGCCTGTTGTCGGTTGTATACGCCTGATGCTTTTTGCTTGTAGCTTCCTTAATATAATTCATACCATCTGCATGTACTCTACCAGCTGTAATTATATCGGATAATAATGTGGAAGGAAGACCAGCCTGTAACAACAACTCTTCGGTTCTCTGGGATATATCCACATATACTTTGTCATAATAATTAGTCTTATTAATGCTTTTAATAATACTTCTACTGTTAAAAACACCTATTCCCAAGCCGAAGCTAATAAATAATATAACTAACAACACTGTAAGAAGAAATGCAAATACTAAGCTTAGCCCTGCTTTGATATTGTTATGCTTTCGCTTCATATGTATTCCTCCATAGTCGGTAATTCCCCTTCCTGTCAACCTCTTTTGCTGCTGTCCTGCTAGACAGCCCTACTAGACCAATCTGATATACTAATCTGATGTTACAGGATCACAGTAGAAAAAAATCCTCCCATCCCGGTCACCTATCAGCTTTCCGAAGGGATAACAGGTATATAGAATTAGCTGCTCTCTATTAAGAGTGAGCTTATATGCTGTTGTATCTGAGGCATCTGTAATAAGAGTTCCGACTAGCTCATAATCAAAACTTCCATATTCGGTCACAATATTTATGATATCACCTTCAGTTATCAGCTCTAATGGAGCAAAGAAGGTTATGTCATGTCCGCTAATCAGAATCGGCCTTCCACGGCCTGGAAGTCCGCTTAACGGATATTGACCTGCTCCCTTTTGTAAGGATATAGCATCATCACCAAAGTATAAGGCAACAGAAAGTCCAATTCTTTCACAATAAATTGACCCATACTGGGTACCCTGCTCCGGCTTATCGATTTTACTTATATCGGCTATGCTGCTTGATATTATATCAATATCGGATAACTCCGGATTATACTCATGTGGATAGCCTGGAGCTCCTGCTATCATAATCATCCTTCCCTTAGACACAAGATAGCTTACCAGAGGTGCTCCTGCCACGTATAATACCGGTATTAATAATATAATTAATAAAAATGATATCTGAATATATCTGATTGCGTCCTTTATATCTCTATTCATAAGCATGATTGAAATAATTATTCTTTATAGTCATAAATATACCTACAATCATAAGGATTCCCAATCCTATCATGATATATAAGGTTCTATTAAGGCTGAACCCTGTATGCTTAATTATTTCATCCTCCATACTATTGTAATCATCTTTATGAATTAGAGAACTTCGATCACTATTCATATTAGTTGCATTGCTTATACTGATTTCATCGTTCATATTAACCGGATCATATATTTCATTGATATCATCATTACTATTCGTACCTGTACTTGTGTCCATTCTATTCATACCCGCTGATAAGTCCTTGCTATCTATACCGGTTGTTGTTTCCTTGTTAGCTATACTGGCTGTAGTGTTTTTATCATTATTTAAATTGTATTCATCAGAGGTTTGAGAAGAATTATTGGATACATCCGCTATGTCAAGGCTACCTCTATTAATATTCACACTATCACCTATTAACGATGGTATATAGCTATCTATATCAGAAATATCTTTACCAACGGATTCTAGTATCTCCTTGACGGTTTCCTCTGAATTAGCCCATGTATCGGTCTCACTATGCTCACCTTGGTAGTTCTGATCATCTATAGGCTTAAGATATCCGTCCCTTACTCCTATCTCTATACTGGCGTAAGCAAGCTGCAAGACAATATCTTTATCTCCTACTGTGATATCTATATCGTCCTGCAAGAAATAATCTTTTAATTGATCTATATATTTTTGATCTGCCTTATAGCCATTGCCATTATATTCATATACCTTACTGGCTTCTTCTAATATGGATAGCTCATGCTCATTTAAACTACCGGCATATACTACGTTCGCCATAAGGATATATAGTACCATGGTACCAAGGAAAAGCATTGGTTTCTTCATTATTACCTCATTCCTGCACATGTTTTCTATGCATCCAAATTTGTGTCGACGACATCGCAGACACAAATTTTACGTTGAAATTGGTTTTCTTTCGGCTTTACTCCTATATTGTATGCCAAAGGATTTTTCGCAAGCGAAAAATCCTTTGGTCTACTTTGTTTAATTGACTTATTGTTATTTGTATGTAAAAGTGAACTTCAATACATCCTCTGATAGAGCCGGGGTAATCAATATACTACGTTCACTAAGCTTCTTAACTTTAAAGGTCAGGCTGGCCCCTACTATTGTAACGGAATTGTCGCTAGGATCTACAGTTACATCAAATGATCTGCCCATAATGTCACCGGTCAGGAAATCAAGCTGCTTGGTAAGACTATCTGCTGAGCCGGTAACTTGAACTTGTACACTTCCATAAGTTTTAGTAGTGTCAGTTGTTGCTTTCCATTGATTAACTGTCGCTTGTGTGTCATTTAAGAAGCCAATCAATGTATTAAGCATATCAGCCTCTACTGTATAATTAAGTCCGAAAGGAACAAATTCAACCTTTACAGATGCTACTTGATTTAAATCCTTGTTAAGTCTGTATTCACCAGGCTTTGGGTCAGGTATTGGAGTAGGTCTAGGTCCGGGAATATAGCCACCGTCGCCTGTTGGAGGTGTGGGTATTCCAGGTACTGTCTCTTCCTCATCATTAATTACTACCTTAATATTTACATTGCCTATAATAGTAGGGACTACATCCTTGTTCGCCGCGGTGATAGTAGTGTTCTCACCACCCGGAAGAACCTCTAATTCAAATCTAGCATTGCTAACTAAGTTAAGTGGAACACTGGTCTTAATCCTTATGTTAGGAACATTAACGACTACAGGAACATCCTCTTTTGAATCTCCTGTAATATCAAGCTCAGATTCCTTGTTGATTACTATCTCTTCTATTTTACCATTATTCTCAATTCTTAATACAGCATTTTCTTCATTTACTTCTATGGATACAGAAGCATAGGAAGCAATAACGATACCGATATCCTTATCCAAGATCTTTAACAGATTGCCAATCGCTCTCTCATACCATGTGTCCGCTTTGACATCTATAATTTCGATAACTTTGAATACTCCGCTATTCTTAATATCAGCATTCGGAGCATCGACTTTTAATGTCTGGCCTAAATACTTACCGCCCTTAATATCAAATTCTACTTCATCGTCTGTCTTAATTGTAATCAGTTCTGCACCGCTTCCAACTAAAGCATCAAGCTCTTCCTGATTTGTCACAATTCCTTCCTTGTCAATTACTTTAATAGTGACTGAATCGGATTTGCCACTCATGGTTGTTCCGGTAATAGTTACTGTACCTTCCTTTAATGCAGTAAATCTACCAAGAGAATCAGGGTTTGCTATTGAAGCATCACTTGTGGTCCAAGTTGTCTTATCATTCGATGAACTAGGAGCCAACCTACGATTTAAGTCATATTCTTGTCCAAGATTTAATGCTGAAACCTCGTTTTTAATTGCAAAGTATAGTGCAGGTTCTCTTACCGTAACTTTAGAGGTAACTTTATGTATGGTTTTGTCAGGTGTAGTGATAGTACAAGTAATATCCACAACACCTTTGCTCTTTGCTGTTACAATACCTTTATTGTCAACTGTAGCTATCTTGTTGTCACTGCTCGTCCACTTGTAGGTGGATTTAGCAATTTTATTGTTGATATTCAAGTTATATTTCTTACCTATCAATATGTTGCGTGTCTTTTTTGAAATAGTCGGTTTTGTTGCAGCCTCCGCTATACTAGCTGCCGGGTTGTTTACTGCGATCATAACTGTAAGTACTAGCATGGCAGCAATAAGCAACATTGAAAGCAGAGCTTTCATTCCTTTTGATCTTTTGATCTTCATTATAATTCCCCCTATTATTTATAGTGATTTAGTCCTATCCTAGTGAAACTTTTGTACTATTAATATTAAAGAGATTCTATAATAAAGTCAAGTGTAATAACAGCATATATATAAAAAAAGACATTTTTGGTAGGTTTGTCCAATTTAATTCCTAATAAATAGATAATATTGACTAATATCGCTATAAAAACCTAACATAACTATGGAAAATCCAACATTGTTATGAAAAACCTAACATTTTTATGAAAAACCTAACGATTGTTATACATTTTATCATAGTAATTCTGATATTCTCCGCTGATTATGTTCTCAAGCCATGGCTTGTGATCCAGATACCACTTAATCGTCATCTTTATTCCTTCATCGAATAATGTTGTAGGCTCCCATCCTAATTCCTTGCTAATCTTAGCCGGATCAATGGCATATCTTCTGTCGTGTCCGGGGCGATCCGTAACAAAACTAATAAGCTCTTCACTCTTGCCAAGTTCCTTTAATATTATCTTTACAACCTCAAGATTCGTCTTCTCGTTGTGTCCACCTATATTATAGACCTCTCCAACGGTTCCATTTTTTACGATTAGGTCAATAGCTATACAATGATCCTCAACGTATAGCCAGTCTCTAACATTTTCACCCTTACCATATACAGGAAGAGGCTTATCATTTAGCGCATTGGCAATCATAAGCGGTATAAGCTTTTCCGGGAATTGATAAGGTCCGTAGTTATTCGAGCATCTTGATATGGTAATCGGCAAATTATATGTGCGATGATATGCCTGTACAAGCAAGTCAGATGAAGCCTTGGATGCAGAATAAGGGCTTGAGGTGTGAATCGGGGTCTCTTCTGTAAAGAATAGGTCTGGTCTGTCAAGGGGAAGGTCACCATATACCTCATCCGTAGATACCTGATGGTATCTGGTAATACCGTATTTTCTGCAGGCATCAAGAAGCA
>SHOH01000082.1:10041-13662 GCA_004294845.1 Anaerolineaceae bacterium | reverse complement strand
ATCTTTTATTTCCGTTCTTACGGATTTCTTTAACTCCTCATCCAGATTTGAGAAAGGTTCATCCAATAACAAAATATTAGGCTCAGCCGCTAATGCTCTGGCAATAGCGATTCTTTGCTGTTGTCCTCCGGAGCATTCCTGTGGATATTTCATAGCATGATCCTGAAGTTGTACCATGGCAAGAAACTTCATGGCTGCATCTTCCTTTTCTTTTTTTCCCTTCCTTGGTACACCAAACATTACATTTTGCAATACCGTTAAATGGGGAAATAGGCTGTAGTCCTGAAAAATCATCCCAATTCCTCTTTCTTGTGGAGCCAAATTCATATGATTATCAAACATAACCTTCTGATTAATCCTCAAGGATCCTGATTTAGGCGTTTCTAAGCCTGCTATCAATCGAAGGATGGTACTTTTACCACTTCCGCTATTTCCTAGTAAGGCAACAATCTCACCCTTCTCTATGCTCATTGAGAAGTCCTGTATACCATCGGTCTTTTGATTGGCATATCTAAAATTCAAATGTTCTAATTCAAAAAATGACATATTATTTACTCCTTTTTTTCCTAACCAGTCCATAAACAAAGATCATACTTAAGGCAATGATAATAATACTAGGCACGGCTGACTCTTCCAACATCTCATCACTGGCATATTGATATACCTGGGTGGAAAGCGTACTAAAATTAAAGGGTCTTAGAATCAGGGTTAAAGGAAGCTCCTTAATCAGATCCAAAAATACCAAAGAAAATGCACTAAATATAAAAGGCTTTAATATCGGGATATCCACCTTTAACAAGGTCCCATAATAGCCTTCGCCTAGGGTTCGTGAAGCCTCGTGATACTTAAGTCCGACTTTTTTATAACCATTGTCCAAATTCTCATAAGCTATCCCTAAGTAACGGATTACGTAAGCTGTTAAAAGCATAAGAATCGTAGTTCCTATAGAAAGCATTAAGATATCATCCAGCTTCCAAAAAAACACTATAAACATCATAGCCATTACAGAACCCGGAATAGCATAAGGAAGTATCGACAATTTCCCATATACAAGCTTAATGGTTTTGGAGCTTACTCTTGTGTAGGAAGAAATGATGATCGCTAATACCACGATTATCAAGGATATTCCTATGGAAATGAATAGCGTGTTCCTAAGCATGTGAAAGACATTGATATATCGCACCCTGCTATAGGACATTAGAGCCCATAAGACAAGTTGATAAATCGGTAAGCCAAGGGATAATAGCAAAACACTAAAACCAGCCACTGCCATAGAGGTTTGTGAAAACTTAGATACCTTACGTCTTTGTAAGGCTCTTGTCTTGGTTGTAGTAGCAGAAGATTGCTTTTTATTTAGAAGTTTATACTTTATTACTAACAAAAACAAAATAACCAGAACCATTGATCCGCTTAGCCGAATGGCACTGTCAAAATCCTTAAAGTTAATCCAACTCTTAAAAATAGCTGTTGCAAAGGTTTGTACTCCCAAATATTGAACAACGCCAAAATCACCCAAAACCTCAAGCCCTACAAATACCATGCCACTGAAAATAGCGTATTTTGAAATAGGAAGGATCACTTTCAGAAATATCTCTACTTCGTTCTTTCTTAGCAGTCTAGCATTCTCAATATATCCAGCCATGTTATTACTTAAGTACCCTCTGACTCCGATATACACATAAGGGAACAGGAAAAGGGTGAACACAAAAACTGCCATCCACAAAGATTGAATTGGAATCGTGGTTTTGAAGATATTCGCAATAATTCCGCCCTTCTGGAACATATCCATATAAACATAGGCCCCTATATAGGGAGGTATGGCAAGAGGAAAGTAGAGTAATGTACTCAATACTTTCCTGCCATAGAAATCAAAACAGGTAATAAAATATGCCATAACTGTTCCTATCATCCCACTGAAAAGCATACTCAATGAGACCAACATTATCGTGTTCATAGTATATCCAAGCAAAAGCTTCTCTTTTATGTGAATCCATACTGCTGTCGGTTCATTAAAAAGCTTTAGAACCGCTTCTATAAGAATCCCGATTATGATTAAAATGATAAAAGTACTAATAACTCTTATGACACCAAATTTATTTTTCATCCTTTATTTCCATCCTAATTCATCCATGAGCATGATAGCTTCCGTCGTAAAGTTACCTAAAGTTTCATAATCCACAGGCATTTGTTTAAGTTCACCAAGGCTGGTTAACAAATCACTTAATACAACCTTATTGTTGATCGGATATTCTCCGTTCTCCTCCATATAGGTTTTCTGCTGCTTTTCCTCAAGCAAATACTCTAAAAGCTTTTTAGCATTTTCAGTATTTTTCGCTCCCTTCACAATTCCACCCCAGCTAATATTCACATGGGATTCCTCCGGAAATGCTACGCCTATCAGATTAGCAACTTCTACCTCTGATGCATCAGCAGAGGTAAGCATCTTCAACTGATAATAGGTGTTTATAATTCCAACTTCACCCTCACCGGCAATAACTCCCTTTGCCTGATCACGATCATTCCCCTGCGGTTCTCTAGCAAGATTGTTCACGATACCGGCTACCAAATCTCGGGCTTTTTCAGCACCCTGATTTTGAAGGATATTAGCAACCAGGGCAATATTATAGGAAGAAGATCCAGAACGAACCAAAATACTCTTCTCATATCTTTCCTGTCCTAAATCAAAATAAGATTGAAGCTTAAAATCAGGATTTTTAGTCTTATCGTAAACAAGGATACGAGCTCTTTTTGTTAGGGCTACCCAGTCCTCACCATAGAATTTCTTATCGAGTAAGTCATCCAAATTGTCTATGCCATGAACTTGTAATAAGTCCTGTTCTTTTGCATAGGCAATGGTCTCTCCTCCGACCGTAATGAAAAGATCTGCTTGAGGATTTCCTTTTTCACGGTTCATACGTTCTGTTAATTCATCGCCCTTACCTTCAATTAAATTAACCTTAATTCCTGTTTCCTCTTCAAACTCTAAAAATATATCTTTGTCAACATCATAATTACGGGCCGAATAAACATTCACGAATTTATTCCCCTGCGTGGATGTATCTGCTTGTGAAAGTTCAGATTTTGCGCTGCATCCGGTTAATGTGATAACTCCTAATAATGTGGCAGCTATAAAAATTTTCTTCATATAAGTTCCTCCAGAATTTATGAATTTGATATTCATTATCAATCTTTAGAGACAAATATTATCATATTATCATACCTCTGTCAAACTTATTTGAGGATAATGTTAAAAACAAATTTACCTCCAAGAATCTTGAGGGTAAAATACAGTTTATTATTTTTGTATAACAACAAAAACTGTTTTGATTATTAATAAAACTAGATTAATAATCAAAACAGTCCAATATTAATTAATTCATTCTAATATAATACAATCAAAGCTTATGGCCTTGCAGCTGTACCGTCCGGCCAGCGGGATAATGTCCACTCGGGCAATATATTCTTACAAGGGTATTTTGCAGCTTCTTCTTCATCAATATCTACACCGATACCCGGCTGATCATTCAGATATATATAACCATCTTTTACTTCTGGCATACCAGGAAATACATCTCTTAATTTATCTGTAAAATCACTGCACCATTCCTGTATTCCAAAGTT
>SHOH01000082.1:0-9941 GCA_004294845.1 Anaerolineaceae bacterium | reverse complement strand
TGATTTTTTCCTCCATATCCACCTACCTGACATCTAATATGACGATACCCCAGTTCTTTATAATGTTGAACCTTTTCAATACACTCTTCTATGCTATTACCTTCTGCATGAGTATATGCCGCCACCGCTTCTCTGCACTTTCCACCAAACAACTGATAAAGAGGCATATTCGCCATCTTACCTTTTATATCCCATAAGGCCATATCCACGCCGGAAATCGCATTATTTAATACCGGTCCATTTCTCCAGTAACTGCTTACCATTGAAGTCTGCCAGATATCTTCAATTCTGGTCGGATCCTTACCGATTAAAAATGGTTTCAGGTACTCCTCAATAGCGGTTACAACCGCTAAATATCGTTGTGTAAAGGTTGCACAACCCACACCATAAAGACCGGGCTCAGAGGTTTCTATCTTTACTGCAACGAGATTTATTCCTTCCGGTGCAGTTGTTATCGCTTTTACATTCGTTATTTTTAGAGACATAGCAAATCTCCTTTCGATTTTATTCTTTTACAGCACCGGAGGTTACACCTCCTATAATGTGCTTTTGTAAAAATACAAATGACGTTAGAACCGGTATGGCTAGTATCATTCCATATGCCATAATATTATTCCATTTCATCCCGTATTGATCCATAAATTTGTGTATATTGGCTGTAAGAGGCCTCATGGTTGCTTCTACATTAAAGGTCATGGAATATACCAGGTCATTCCAACCATGTAAAAACGAAATAACCATAACTGTAATTACGCCGGTCTTAACAGCAGGTATTACTATTTGTATAAAAGATCGAAAAGCGCTGCTTCCGTCAATTCTTGCCGCCTCATCTAAAGATTTAGGAACACTCATAAAATAAGGTCGCAAAGTTATAATAATAAAGGGAATTGAATTTGTTGCAATTGCCATAGCCGGAGCCAGAAATGTATTTAGCAAGGAAGTTCTTGCAAAGAACAAATACAAAGGTGTCAGTAATAAAGAAGATGGCATCATCTGCGTAACTAGGAAAACTAATAGAATGCTGTTATGAAATGGTAATTTGTATTTACCTAATCCATATGCAGCGGTGATTCCCAGAGACAGAGATAAAGTCATAGCAGTAAATGCGATTACTATACTGTTTCGTAGGGAGTACAGAAAGTTTCTATCACGAAATTGAACAAGCCAAGGTTCAAAAGTTATATCCTTGGGGATGAATGTAAGTACCTTGGCAAAAATCTCATGATCAGACTTTACCGATGTAATTGCCATCCAATAAACCGGAAATAACATTATCACTACAATCCCTAATGCGATAAGCATAAGTATAAAATCTTTACGCTTTTCTTTTCTTGATTCTCTTTTTAGTTTTTCATTTAATTGATTTGTTTGCATAAAATTCTCCCTCTAACTTGCCTCTTCCTTTGTTGTAAGGTGCAAATAAATCAACCCTACCACAAACAAGATTGCAAATAACACAACCGCCGTAGCTGCACCAAGAGAAAACTTGTATTGTGTAAAGGAGTAGGAATATGACAAGGTACCTAATACATCTGTTGAATGTAATGGACCACCACCGGTCATGATAAACATTAAGTCAAAAGCTCTAAAAGTATATATAAATACTAGCATTACTGATGACAATGCTGCAGGCTTAAGTAAGGGGGCCGTAATATAACGGAACTTCTTCCATTTTGTCGCACCATCAACTTCTGCTGCCTCATAGACATCCTTTGATATATTCGTTAGTCCTGTTGTCATGAGTAGCATATTAAAGGGTATTCCTATCCAGCTGTTTGTTATTATCAATGATAACAATGCGGTTTTTGTGCTTACAATCCACTCTATCGGCTGTCTAATTATTCCTAAGGACATTAAAATAGTATTAAATACTCCATCCAATCCATACATATTTCTCCAAAGTAAACCAGACACAGACATAGGTAACATATAGCTCACCAATAATAGTCCTCTGATAACTCCAGATAAGGGGAACTTCTTACTAAATAATAAAGCAAATATAAGTCCAAAAGTAAACTGAATTGCCAGACATGCTATGGTAAATATAAATGTATTCTTTAGGACCATAAGAAAAACCGGATCTTTAAATAACTCAATATAGTTATCCAGACCAACAAAAACCGAATTTCCTCCTTTAAATGTCCTTACATTCATATTTTTAAAACTTAGTATTATGTTATATATAAGTGAATAACCGATGAGAGCAAGCATATATATTAACGCCGGAAGAGTAAATAACAATCCTTCTTTGCGTTTTGATCCAAACTTACTTTTCATTTTTACTCCAATCTATCCTTCCATGAAGTCTTATTAACTCATAGTTGATATCATCATCGATATAATCATCATGCAGGATGATGTCATCCTGCATGAGAATAATAATTTATATTCGGTAAAATATATAGTTTATAATTTATTCATTAATAATTGCATTTACCTTATCTGCAGCTTCTTTCATAGCAACCTCAGGAGTTTTCTCCCCAAGGAAAGATGCGTGAACCGCTTCTTGTATTGCTTTAGAGATAGAAGGCCACTCTGCATGAGGTCCTCTTGCTATAGCATAATCCAAGGATTCAGCGAATACACTAATAATCGGATCTGTAGACCAAACTTCTTTTAATTCCATAGCATCTTTTCTTACAGGTATCTTACCACCTGCTTCACAGAAGTCAGCATTGTTCTGAGCATTCATCATATAGGCTAAGAATTCAAAAGCTTCTTCCTTATGTTTAGTACCAGCTCCGATTCCAAAATCCTCTCCGCCGATAGTTGTTGCAAGCTGTTTATCAATAGGAATTTCTGCAACTCCCCATTCAAAGCCTAAATCAGCTTCTCTTAAGGAAGGAACCTGCCAGGTACCATTAATCATCATTGCTACCTTACCGGCTGCAAATGCCTCTTTCACATCACCGTTGCCCCAGTTAATAACTTCTTTACTCATATACCCGTTATTGAGCATATTTGTCAAGAATTCTAGCGCTCCAATAGCTCCCTCAGAATCTAAGCTAGAGATGGTTTCTTCTGTAGAATATAACCATGGGTAGAAATGGAAGGTTGTGGTCTCATTAGCTGCCGCTGCAATTGAAAATCCATAGGTATCACTTGTAGTAACCTTTGCTGCGACTTCTTCTAACTCAGCCCATGTCTTAGGTGCCTCAGTATATCCAGCATCCTCTAGCATATCTTTATTATAGAACATTAGAAGAGAGTTTGAGTTGTGGGGAAGTCCATAAATTCTTCCTTCAGCATCTTTTACTGTGCTAAGGGGTCCCTCATAGAACTGATCAATTTCGCCCCATTCGTTTACCATATCGGTAATATCTTCAAACACACCTAACTCTATAAAAGAAGCAAAGTCTGGGCTGTCTGCCTCTCCAATGTCAGGAAGCTCTCCTGAAATTGCTCCCATCGTATATTGCTTAGTCAAGTCATCTCTGGAAACATAAGTTGGGACAACTTCAATCCTGTCCTGTGATGTATTAAAATCATCAATGATTTTCTCAAAGTCATCTAAATCACCTTGGGAAATATAGTGCCATAATTGTAAAGTAACTTTTTCTGTGTTTTCCTTATCATCCACATTAGAATTGGTTCCGCTTTGATTCCCTTTGTCATCTGTCACAGGGTCTTTTTTAGCACATCCAACCAACACAGTCATTGTGAGTGTCAATGCTATAAGTAACATTGCTAGTTTTCTCATAAAATTTTACCCTCCTATAGTCTAATTGATACAATAACAATTTTATAGATAATTGCTATTCTTGTACACGGACACAAGTAAGAAAAGGTATTTGATTTTAGTATGCATATTTAAGAAAAGTGCATTATTGTAAGATAGCACTTTATAAAAACTCTTAGATATTTTTACGTAAAAACTCAGTAACAGTTAATCCTGTTATCTCTTTAAATACTTTGAAAAAGTATTTTTCATCAGAGAAGCCAACATGATATGGGATTTCCTTTTTATCAATCTCATTAGTTAGTAACATTTTAGTTGCAATACTAATCCTATAAGCTCTTAAAAACTTACTGAAAGTTTGTCCTATTTCCTTACGAAATAAATAGCTGAAATATTCTCTTGTCATACCCAGGCGCTCAGCCAGCTCCTCTTGATTAATATTTAAGGCATAGCCGTCCTCTATAATATTAAGGGCTTTTTTAATCATGGGATGAGCATTTGGATAATCCTCATATAGTTTACCTTTCGTAATATCTCTACCATTGAGCCCATGCATATTTGTCTCAAGCCTTAATAATATATCCTCTACCTCCGTATAGGTTAATGGCTTTACCAAATAGTCAAATACTCCCAGAGCAATAGCTTGCTTTGCAAAGTCAAATTCTTCATATGCACTGGTAATGACAAAGTTGACTTTAATATCAAGATTACTAACCGCTTTAATTAAAGCAATTCCATCCATATAAGGCATCTTTATATCTGTAAATATTATGTCTGGTTTTAGAGATAATATAAGATCTAATGCTTTCTTCCCATCGGATGCTTCGCCTACAATTTGATATTTTTCTCCCATTGATTCAATTAATTTGCACAGACCCTTTCTCGCTGTATGCTCATCCTCAACTACTAATATCTTAATTTGTGTTGATATCATCAAACTCTGCACTCCTCATTCCACTTATTGGTAATCTAAGTATAATATTTGTTCCGACATCTATTTCAGACTCAATTTCTAGATCTACTTGTTCACCATAATATAGTTTTAATCTTGACAAAACATTTGCAATTCCGATATTCTCACCACTTTTTGCATTATTACTTAGATATTTTACTTTTGATATTTTACTTTCTTCCATTCCACACCCATTATCTTTTATAGATATTTGCAGGGTCTCATTATTTATTTTTATAATATCTATATGGATCCAACCTCCACTTTCCCTGCCTATTAATCCATGGGTAATCGAGTTCTCAACAAAAGGTTGAAACATTAACTTGCAGCAGGGGTATTCCCCTAATTCAATAGGGTAGTTTATATTATAATCAAACATGTCTCCCCATCTCATTTTTTGTAGATACAGATATTGCTCAAGCCATGCTATTTCCTGATAAAGAAATACCTTTTGATTTTTCTGGTTTAGTGTATATCTAAGAATGTTAGAAAGCTTTTTAATCTGTTCGGATATGATATGATTTCCCGATTCAATTGCCTCATAGTTAATGACCCCTAGTGTATTAAAAATAAAATGTGCATTTATTTGAGACTCTAATGCTTCACTCTCCGCAAGACGTTTCTTTTTTAGCGCCATTAGCCTTCCTCTGTGTTGCTCCTCAACCTGACGTTCCGTCCTGTGGAGTACATCAGTCATTTGATTAAACTCCTCAGCCATCTGCCATATTTCATTCTTCCCTTTTATATCAATTTTTTCTTGTAAATTACCGGTTTTAACTATTTTTATAGAATGCAACACCTTACTTATTGGTCTAATTACACTATGGCTGATAATATAGAGTAATATAATAAATAAAGCTAATATCAAAATAGCATAGAGGGCAATTCCATTCCAATAAATTGCATTTACCTTTTCTAATAATTTGTTTTCATCAATTGCTATATTAATTTCCCAGTCAAAAAACATCATAGATGATTTTATATTTTTAATATCATTTTCTAATAAGTAATTCTCTCTTGTTGTTCCTACTAAAGCTTCATTTTCATGGTATATTATTATACCTTCTTTGTCTGTTATATATCCTATGGAAATCTGTTCATCACTGCCATATATAATACCTAAGGCGTTTCTTAACCAATCTAATTCCACAGTCAATATTAAGGAATATTCCACTTTGCTAAGCGCAGCATCTCCCTTTAGGGGGAAAACTATATGAAACAGGTCTATATTATTCCACTCAGGGTGTTTATTTGGATTAACTGACCAGCGATAAAGGGGAATCTCCTTGTTTTGAACAGCTCTTTTCACAGAACGATTCAAATTAGCCAGAATATCAGAATTATCTTTCCAAATACCTTCCTTTTTCTTATTCCTATCATACATATGAACTAGTCCATCGTCAGAAGCAATACTCATACCGGAAATCCATTGATAACTTCCACTTAATTCATATAGCATTTCTTCTAACCTTCTTTTGTTGGCAGAGGTTTTTCCACCCTCGTCCATATATGCATTTACCAAATAATACAAATCAGGTTTTACAGCTATATCACTTCCAATATGAATAAGCTCTCTACTAATTGTAGATACATTCACATTAATAGCCTCCATGATATAACTCTCTGCTTCATAAGTTTTGTCTCTAAGATATTGAAAATACTTGTTTTTCAAATAGAATTGTCCTATAACCAATATAGAGATCCCGAAAAAAATTATTACTAATAAATATTTTGACCATAAATGCTTTTGGAAATAGTTTTTTATTTTCTTAAACTGTTTAATTAAAATATTCACAATACACATCCTACTCTATTAGTGTTAATTTGCTATCAAAAACTATTTTATCTCTAATACTATAACCTAAATCAAAATTTTTTAAATGCCTTCTTAAAGCGATTGCTTTATGACAAATAGAAAATACTAACAAAAAATGGGAAAGCCTTATTTCTAAGATTTTCCCATTTTATTACACAATGGAGCTGGCGGGAGTCGAACCCGCGTCCGAAAGCCCTTCCATTGCAGTCTCTCCCATTACAGTCAGTCTTTTATGTGTGGCCTAACCACACTGTTCCCTCTACCGAACGCCGATTGACAGGCTTCCGGTTTTGGTAGCTTCATATATCTTCCACCTTCTCAAAGCTTTGAAGATGGAGGTCCCCGCTAATTTGATGCCGGGATTCTAAGCCGCAGGATGCCTAGAGCCGACAAGAGCTGCAATTAAGCAGCTGCTAATTCGTAATTATCGTTTGCGTTTATATTTTGTTCTAAGTTGATGACGCAGTCCTAGTCTGCGAATGGCTACCACAATTTCAAAACCCCCGTCGAAACCAGTACAACCCCCTACATATAAAGATTATATCGGTTTTCAAACGCATATATATCTTATAATAATTATTAACTTGTGTCAAGTATTTCGACATTTCTTTACTCAAATATTGATTCCAATTCTTCCATTCTTATGAAGTTTTTTAATATTAAATATTAAATTTTAGAACGAAATTAGCATTAATCTAATAATATTTCTTATGCAGTATACATATAATTTTGAACCATATTAATGGCTAATAACTTACTAATAAAGATTCTTCACCTTAAACTCTCTCTCGGTCTCTCTTCTCATATCCTTTTTGGCTATATCCTGGCGTTTGTCATATAGCTTCTTACCTCTTGCCAAGCCGATCTCTAGCTTTACTAATCGCCCCTTAAAATACACCTGCAAGGGCACCAGGGTATACCCCTTCTGTGCCAGCTGGCCGCCAATTTTATTTATCTGATATTTATGAAGCAGAAGCTTCCTAACCCTTAAAGGATCCTTATTGAAGATATTTCCTTTCTCATATGGGCTTATATGCATGCCATAGATGAAAATCTCGCTGTTCTCAATCTTAATAAAAGATTCCTTAATGCTGCATTTTCCACCTCTTAAGGATTTGACCTCAGTACCGGCAAGAGCAATTCCTGCCTCATACTTATCCTCTATAAAATAATCATGGTATGCTTTTTTGTTATTAGCTATTAGCTTTATATTTTCCCCCACTTAATCCTCATCCTCCACTAATGCAAAATCTATTGTCCGAAGAAGTTTATCGGCAGATATAACCTCTACGGTAACAGTCTGACCTAATTTATATGTCTTTTTGGTATGCTCACCTACCATCTGATAACGTTCTTCATCATAGACATAATAGTCATCCTCCATATCACTAACACGGACCATTCCTTCTACGGTATTTGGAAGCTCCACATATATGCCCCATGTGGTTATACCTGAGATTACACCCTCAAAGGTTTCACCTATATGATCCATCATATATTCAACCTTTTTCATTTTTTCTACTTCACGCTCAGCCTCATCTGCCCTGCGTTCCGTCTTACTGGAATGATTGGCTACCTCAAATAGGATTTTATCATAATGGCCTCTCCTATCCTCATTCAGTCTTCCTTTAACATTCTCCTTGATAATTCTGTGGATCTGAAGATCCGGATAGCGGCGAATAGGTGATGTAAAATGCGTATAGTACTTTGCTGACAGACCAAAATGTCCTGTGTTTGCTACTGTATATTTGGCCTGCTTCATCGAGCGAAGCGTAAGGCGGCTTATAAGTGCTTCCTCCGGCGTATCCTCAATTCTATTCAGCAACTTTTGAAGCTCCTTGGGGTGAATGTCCTCATTCCCAACTTTAATGGTATATCCGAAGTTATTAATAAATATAGCAAGTGCTCTGATCTTTTCCTCGTCTGGATTATCATGGGTACGATATAGGAAGGGTATCTCCTGCCAGAAATAATCCTCCGCTACTGTTTCGTTGGCTATCAGCATAAACTCCTCGATAATCTTAGTAGCTTTATTTCTTTCATAAGCTCTTATCTCTATAGGCTTACCATTATGATCTACAATTATCTTACTTTCAGGGAAATCGAAGTTAATGGCTCCCCTCTTATGCCTTCTCCCTTTTAGTATCTCTGACAGCTCAAGCATCAGCATGAACATAGGAACCAACTCTTCATACTCTTTAATAAGCTCCACATCCTGATCCTCTATAATCTTAGATACATTGGTATAGGTCATGCGTCTATCGGAGCGAATAACAGTCTCAGCTATCTTATGTCCGATAACATTTCCCTTGGCATCGATATCCATAAAGCAAGATAGTGCCAGACGATCAACACCTGGATTTAGTGAGCAGATTCCATTTGATAGTTTATGAGGTAGCATTGGGATTACTCTGTCCACCAGATATACACTGGTGCCTCTTCTTAGCGCTTCTTTATCAAGGGCAGCCCCTTCCTTAACATAATGGGTAACATCCGCAATGTGTACTCCCAGACGATATATATCTCCTTCCTTTGTTAGGGATATGGCATCATCCAAATCCTTGGCATCCTCACCGTCTATGGTTACAGTCTGAAGATCCCTTATATCCATTCGGTTTTTATATTCACTCGAATCTATCTCATCAGGAATAAAGTCCAGTACTCGAAATACATCCTTGGGAAATTCCACGGGGAGGTCATAGGCCTTAACAACCGACATAATATCTACCCCGGGATCATTGCTATGGCCAAGAATTTCAAGAACTCTGCCCTCAGGACTATGATCCGCATCACCATAGCTTGTGACAGTAACCACAACCTTATGTCCCGTAACAGCCCCTTTGGTATGCTCCTTGGGAATAAATATATCGTGAACAAATTTTTGATTATCAGGTACAACGAATCCAAAGCTCTTGCTCCTTTGAAATGTACCGACAACCTCCTTCATTCCTCTCTCAAGTATCTGAAGCACGGTGCCTTCCTGTCTTTTACCGGTCTTCTCATTGTTAATCATTATAGTGACCTTATCACCATGCATGGCTCCCTTGGTGGCATTCTCAGGAATGAAGATATCCTCGGACTCACCCTCAATTATAACAAAACCAAATCCCTTCTGAGTTCCGGAAAACAATCCAGTCTTAATCCTATCTCCTGGGGTTCTGTATCTGCCCTTATCATCTAAAATAATTTTTCCCTGGGACTCCAGGGAATCTAATACTTCCTTCAGCTCATGCTTCTGACCCTTTGGTACCTGCAGTATGGCAACTATATCTCTAAACCTCATGGGCTTATATTCACTGTTTCCAAAGAAATCCTCAAGCATGCTCTTTCTTTCTTCCATTTTATTTTTGTCTTTCATATATACTCCTAAATTCTCATATTTATCAAATCCTGTATTTATTATTGATATTTTCCCCTTTATATTATGTTTATTATTATCCTTCCATTGTTTATTGATAGTATACCATATATTGCATGATTTTAATATTTTTTTC
>SHOH01000081.1 GCA_004294845.1 Anaerolineaceae bacterium | reverse complement strand
GGTTTTGACGGATTAACCCACATTGGGGAAATGATTGTTAATAAAGCCATAGCTGAGGATGTGCTAGCGATCTTTAGAGAACTTTATAATTTAGAATATCCTATCGAGAAAATGCTTCTTATAGATGAATATGATGCAGATGATTTGAAATCTATGGCTGATAACAATTCCTCATCCTTTAATTATAGGTTCGTAGAAGGAACCAGCAGACGTTCGGTTCATAGTGACGGACTGGCTATAGATATCAATCCTTTATACAATCCTTACGTCCGAACCAGAGATGATAAACTAGAGATTCTACCGGAAAATGCGACTGAATATGTGGACCGTGATAAGGATAATATTTATTATATAAAGAAAGATGATCCAATCTATAATGCATTTGTTAGCAGGGGCTTTACTTGGGGAGGGGAATGGAAGAACAGTAAGGATTATCAGCATTTTGAGAAGAAGATATCAGACTGATAATGAGTCATTATTAAGCCTGACAAGTAATTGATTTTAAAATAGCAGAATGTTATAATTAGACGGTATAAGGCAAGTTCAACCTATGATAATCGTCGGTGTCCACGTAGCGTACCGACGCTACACGTCACACGACGATGCAAATAGAAAGGAAGCTATGTATGTCGTATATGGCTCTTTATCGGAAGTTTCGGCCTGATAATTTTAAGGATGTAAAAGGCCAGGATCATATAGTTACAACACTGAGAAATCAAATAAAGTCCGGTCGGATAGGACATGCCTATCTGTTTACGGGAACCAGAGGAACCGGTAAGACTACAGTGGCAAAGCTACTTGCAAAGACTGTAAACTGTGAGAATCCTCATGAGGGTAATCCCTGTAATGAATGTAGCTTATGCAAGGGGATTATATCAGGAACCTCCATGAATGTGATTGAGATAGATGCCGCCTCCAACAACGGTGTTGAGAATGTAAGGGAGATTGTAGAGGAAGTCAGATATTCACCTACAGAGGGCAGATACAAGGTATATATTATTGACGAGGTTCATATGCTATCAGCCGGTGCTTTCAATGCTCTGCTAAAGACTATAGAGGAGCCTCCTTCCTATGTAATATTCATCCTAGCCACAACAGAGGTTCATAAAATCCCTGTCACCATATTATCAAGGTGTCAAAGATATGATTTTAAGAGAATAAGTATAGATATCATAGCGGATCGGCTTCGTGAGCTAATGAATGAAGAGGAGCTTGAGGTAGAGGATAAGGCACTGCGTTATATAGCAAGAATGGCTGACGGATCTCTAAGAGATGCCCTAAGCTTACTGGACCAATGCATTTCCTTTTATCTTGGTGAGACAGTAACCTATGACAATGTTCTGGATGTTCTTGGAACCGTGGACACAAAGGTATTCTCACAGCTTTTACAGGCGGTTAATAATCAAGCTGTATCAGAATGTATCAGAATACTTGATGAAGTGGAAACCAGCGGCCGTGAGCTTTCACAATTTGTTATTGATTTTATCTGGTATCTTAGAAACCTACTCTTAGTAAAGACTACAGAGAATGTAAATGATATTATCATAGATATAGCCACAGAGAATTTGATGCTGCTTAAGCAGGAGGCAGAGTCCATGGATGAGAATATACTGATGAGGTATATTCGGATATTTTCAGAGTTGTCCAATCAGATTCGTTATGCACCCAGAAAAAGAGTGTTGCTGGAGATGGCATTAATAAAGCTATGTAAGCCCCAGATGGAGCACAACTATGAATCGCTTCTTAACCGCATTAAAATATTAGAAGATAAACTTGAGAAAGGCATAGTAGTTAAATCCGAAAGTGTAAGAAGCAATCAATCAGAGGATGAGCCTGAGCCTATTAAGCAAGAAGAGATACTACCGGAAGCACTTCCTGAGGATCTAAAAAAGGTAGCAAGCATCTGGAATAATATAATAGTGCAGGTTACAAAGAAGGCCCCTGCACTTGGCGCTACACTTAATAATGCTACCTTAAGTATAGACAACAATAAGGGTCTTATGATAGTAGTGGAGGATTCATTTGCTAAAGACCATGTGGATAGTGAAAAGAACAAAAAAGTTATAAATGATACAATATCTAAAATGCTTCAAAAGACTGTACAGATCAATGTAAGGAGTATAGATAAAGACAAAGAGAATATGAAAGATATTGTAGACCTTACAAAGCTAGTTAAGGTACCCATACAATATGAATAAATTTTACAGACCAAGAATTTACAAAAACCATGATAGAAGAGTACAAGGCTTCATACTATAATATAAAGAAGGATTACTCTTGAGAATGAAAGGAGCTTATCAGTATGGCAAGAAGAGGTGGATTTCCCGGTGGAGGAATACCAGGAAATATGAATAATCTTATGAAACAGGCACAACGTATGCAGAAGCAAATGGAGGAAAAGACCAAGGAGCTTGAGGAGAAGACCTGGGAAGCCAGCGCAGGTGGTGGCGCTGTGACAGTTACCGTTAGCGGAAAAAAAGAGGTTGCATCTGTTAAGATTGCACAGGAAGTGGTTGATCCGGATGATGTCGAGATGTTAGAAGATCTTATCGTAGCAGCTACCAATGAGGCTTTAAGATTAATGGAAGAAGAAAGTTCACAGGTAATGGGTGATATTACAGGTGGATTAGGTGGATTGGGAGGATTCCCCTTCTAATGGATTATTATAGCAGTCAAATAAGCAAATTAATAGAAGAGCTATCAAGGCTTCCGGGCATCGGTGCAAAGACTGCCCAGAGGCTTGCTTTTCATATAATAAATATGCCTGAGGATCAGGTAAGCGTATTATCTAACTCCATAATAGAAGCAAAAAAGAATGTTCGTTATTGTAAGGATTGTCTTACTCTTACCGATAAAGAGTTATGCCCCATCTGCTCATCCCCCAGAAGAGACAAGAGACAGATAATGGTCGTAGAAAACCCCAGAGATCTTGCAGCCTATGAAAAGACAGGCAAGTATGATGGTGTCTACCATGTACTTCACGGAGCTATTTCACCTATGCTTGGAATAGGCCCCGGAGATATTAAGCTAAAGGAGCTTATGACTCGCCTCCAACAGGATGTGGATGAGGTTATCATAGCAACTAACTCCAGCCTTGAAGGTGAAGCTACAGCAATGTATCTAAGCAAACTAATAAAGCCTGCAGGTATTAAGGTTAGCCGAATTGCCAGCGGAATCCCGGTAGGCGGTGACCTAGAGTATATCGACGAGGTAACCCTCCTTCGGGCTTTTGAGGGCCGAGTAGAGTTGTAAAAGTATTGGATCTTATTAAATATCAAATAAAGGAGCCGCTATGTCTAAAATATCCAAGGAAAGAAAAGCAACTTATTATCTTGGAATGGGAATGGGTATACTGGGTTTTATACTCTTTATATCTGTCTTCTTCTCATTTTCCAGTGCAATTAGTGATCCCGATCCCTTTGGAGGTCCGCCATCCTTTGCAAATGCCATTGTAGGCATGCTTCTAATGATAGGCGGAGCTGTTGTGGCTAGTATCGGTGCGAAAGGTGCAGCAGGTTCGGGAGTGATTCTTGATCCTGAGCAAGCAAGAGAGGATTTGAAACCTTTTAATGAAGCCAGGGGCGGAATGATTAACGATGTTATAAGTAACATTGACGCGATCGATCACATTACAAAGCCACAATCAACAAAGGAGATTGTAAAGATAAGGTGTAGGAACTGTAACGGTCTCAATGATGAGGATGCAAAATTCTGTAAGAGCTGTGGGAAAGAGATATAACTTATCTTATGACCATAGGAAGCAATGATATAGCAGGGAACAAGATCGGATTATCTGAAAAAGTGGAGGAGAATGGATATGCCTAATTATGAATTGTTAAAGAAGAAGCCTTTTTATCTTAATAATTCTCAGGTTCTATGGGTAAAAAACACTTTAGAGGCTTTGACACTTGATGAAAAGATAGGTCAGTTATTCCATTTGATCATGTATGAATACGAAGATGAGCATCTTAGGGAGCTGGTACATAAGTACAAAATCGGTGGTATAATGGGTCGTCAGATGCCATTAGAAGATACTTGTAAAGCAGTTACTTATCTTCAGAAAGAGTCTGAAATCCCTCTACTGATTTCTGCAAACTTTGAAGCCGGCGGTGATGGGATGATCGCAGAAGGAACTAATGTCGGCCCCAATATGCAGATTGGTGCTACAGCTAATCCTGAGTTTGCAGCTAAACAGGGATATGTATGTGCAAGAGAAGGCCTTGCGGTTGGCGCTAACTATGCTTTTGCTCCTGTAATCGACATTGATTATAATTTTCGCAATCCTATTGTAGCTACAAGAGCATATGGTTCAGACCCTAGACTGGTACGAGAATGTGGTGTCGCATATACAAAGGCTGTGCAAGAGCAAGGCATGGCGGTTTCTATCAAGCATTTCCCCGGTGATGGTGTAGATGAAAGAGATCAACACCTGGTAACCTCTATTAACTCTCTTTCTTGTGATGAATGGGATGCTTCATATGGTGAAGCCTACAAAGCATGTATCGATGCAGGAGCTCTTACTGTTATGATAGGCCATATTATGCAACCGGAATATTCAAGAAAACTACTTCCCGGAATTAAAGACGAAGATATAATGCCTGCTACTTTAGCTCCGGAATTATTGAATGGATTACTAAGAGACAAGCTAGGCTTTAACGGTATGATCATAACAGATGCGACCACTATGGCGGGAATAAGCATACCCATGGCTCGTGATAAGATGGTTCCTTATACTATTGCTGCGGGATGTGATATGTTCTTATTCGCTAAGAATCTAGATGAAGACTATATGTTTATGACCAGAGGGGTTAAGGATGGAGTTATTAGTCCTGAAAGATTAGATGAGGCAGTAATGAGGATTCTTGCTACAAAAGCAGCTCTTAAGCTACCTGATAAAAAGGAAAGCGGTGCCTTGTATCCGAATACCAGGGCTGCAAAGCAAATAGTTGGCTGTAAAGAACATAAGGATATTGAACTTATGGTTGCCGATAACTCGGCTACATTAGTAAAAAACCTACAAGGAATTATCCCCATTGATATCAACAAATATCGTAGAGTTCTTATATATCCTTTGTTTACCGGTGCCAGTGCATATGGAAGTGATGGCTTTGAAAATACTCAGCTAATAAAAGAGTTTTTTGAAAATGAAGGCTTTGAAGTAAGTATCTACAAAGCCGAATCCGGCTACACAGAGGGGCGAGTTGCATCATATAAGGGCATGGTTGATAAATATGATTTATTAATATATATTTCAAATTTAACGACAAAGAGTAATCAGACCACTGTGCGTATAGAATGGGCTCAGCCAATGGGAGCTAATTGTCCTAATTTCCAGATAGATATTCCAACAATATTTATTTCATTCGCTAATCCATATCATCTCTTGGATGCGCCAAGAATCAGAACATTTATAAATGCATATAAGCTAAAGGAAAGTAATCTTAAAGCAGTATTAGATAAGATGCTAGGACGCTCTGAGTTCAAGGGGGTTAGTCCTGTTGATCCCTTTTTAGGAAGATGGGATACCAGATTATAATTATTTTTTCCTAAACTCCTGAGGGGTTTTGCCTGTTTGGTTCTTAAACTGTCTCGAAAAGTATGAGATATTTGAGAAACCTGTATTTATGGCAATATCTCTTATGCTCATTTTGCTAAACAACAATAAATCCTTTGCTTTTTTAATACGCTCAGATAATATAAATGAAGATAGGGATTGTCCGGTTTTCTCCCGAAAAACATGAGACAGATAGTCAGGACTTAAATACACCTTGGAGGCAAGTGTTTTTCTTGTTAATTCTTCGTTTATATGATTTCGTATGTATTTCTTAATAGTTTCCACAGAGGAATCTGATTGACTTATAGTCAATAAGCATTCATCAATAACATCAATCGCATGGGTTAGCCAGGTTTTCATGTTTTCTATTGAATCGCAAGCTTGCTCAAATATTTCCTCAGAAGTAGAGCCACTAAATAGTCGATGTGCAGATTCTTCTTTTTTTTCAAGAATAAAATATATGATTTGCATAAAGCTATGATAAAATTGCAAAAGGTCGCTACGATCTGCGGTATTTGTTTCCTTTAATTCAGACAAATACTTTAAGGCTTGATCTCTAACCTCTGATTTTTGATGCTTAACGAGAAGATCAGGCCATTCATCCATGTTTGGTAGTTCTATTTTGCATTTTTTAATAGGTGGTGATGTAGTGTCAATAACTCTACAATCGTCATTTAGGGTGTTGCGAGCTGTTTTCATAAGTTCTTGAAAGCTATAACCCATTTTTAATAAAGTAGATTCGTAGCCTAAAAACATCTGGAATACGCCCGGTAAAATACACAGTGAATCCAGAACCTCATAAGATAGCCTAATAAATTCAGACCTATTATTTATGTATTTCTTGTTAATACATAGAAGAAATTGCTGTTCGTTTAGACGTGTAAATATCAAATCAATTTTATGATTGTAAAAGAACTCTGTGATTATATTTCTTAAGGCATACTCAAACAAATTAGATTCCCATTGATTTTCACCCGGCTTAGTATATGCTACCAAGAGGCTTGTGTAAAATGTATGATCCAATAAATCGGTGGATAGATGAAATTGCTTTAGTTCTCTTGATATTTGAACAGTATTCGCCGGAATAATTTGTGTGCTTAACTCAAACCAAAACTGTTCTTCTAACTTTTTTTTGTTGCTATCCCAATGCTTTGCACTAGCTTTATATGTTTCTTGGATATCCATCTGCTTAACCCTGTTAATTGCATTAATCAGGCATTCTCTTAGCTTTTCATTATCAACAGGCTTTAGTATATAATCAGTACTTTGAAGTTTTATAGCGCTACTTGCATAATCAAAACTCGCATATGCCGTTAGAAAAATTGTTACAGTGGTATAACCCTTGTCACGGATCCATTTTAGTAATTCTAAGCCGCTTCCCTTGGGCATTTCAATATCACTGAGCAATATATCTATTTTATGTTTTTTAAAGATTTCCTGTGCATCTTGCATGCAATAAGCCTTATAGACATTCTTAATGCTTAAGCTTTTCCAGTCAATAGATGCATATATTCCCTCGACACTATAGTACTCATCATCAACTATTAATAAATTCAATCTTCTTCCTCCCTTATTAACGGTATAAATGGCAGTTCAATGTCTACCCCGGCACCTGCTCCCGGCCTATTGCTAAAACGAAACTCGAAGTTATTTTCTCCAAATAGCAAAGATGCTCTCTCATATACATTGCTTATCCCGATATGGGGGGAACGATTATTTTTTACATATTGAGACATGTTTTGTAGCTTTTTCAGGATTTTTTCATTATATCCGGAGCCTGTGTCCCAGATAGATATCACCAAATATTTGATATTATTCCTTTCTTCTAGATGAGAACTCACATAGATATTAATTTGCTTATCTATTTCCACTTCATATTTTATTGTGTTTTCTACAAAGTTTTGAATGATTAATGGTATAACAGTTGCACGTAATGAATCCGCTGTGCAATCAGTATGAAGGTTTATGGCATTAGGGTAGCGAATGCTTGAAAGCTCTACATAATTTTCAACATGCATTAGCTCCTGTTCTAATGTAACGGTTTTTTCTGAGGTTAGAGTATAGCGCAAATGATTACTTAAATCCTTTAACATTATTATTGACAGATCTGTTTTGTCTAATTTTATTAATTGATATACCATACTAAGACAATTAATTAAAAAATGGGGTGTGGTCTGCAATTTTAAATATTTCATTTGAACACCTTGTTTTGATAATTTTTCTTCATATACATTTATTTTTAATGTTTTAATTCTTTGTACCATTTCGTTAAAACCCTGATACACATCATTAAATTCTGCACTTACATTCTTTGTGCTTAGTATGGTATCAAAATCACCGTTACGCAAGGAAGTTATGGCAACTGATAGATCAGAGAGAGGTTTTATTACCCATCGCTTTGTGATAATAACAGTAAGTATCATCAAACAAAATATAAATAATAAGGCTATAATAAGTAATATAAGATAAAATTGTGTTTCATTAAAGAACTTGCTTTTTGGAACGAGAGAGACTATATATGAATCCATCAAGTCCATTTTATGTGATACAAGCAAGTTTGTTTTACCGTTTATCTCTATCAAATGATCATCCAGTGGATTGTTTTCTGGATATATAAAGACATCAGGAGATAGTGAACTAATCGGTGCAGAGCTATTTAGTACTTTACCATCGCAATTAATAAGAAATATATAATCGTTTAATTCACTGCCTACAAGTGGATATAGTGTAGTATCAGTGTTTATCCAGCTTCCAACATAACTATCGTGTATTTGTAGTACTCTAAACAAATAGTATTGATCATCAATAAGAACTGGAAACCAACTTTTCGTATTAAGAGTATTTGTAAAGTTCTTATCCTGCATAAGTGAACGAATATGACCTTTAATTATATTTAATGTTTTAAAAGAGAAATTAGACCCAGCTTCTGTTATTAAGGTGTCTTGTGGAGCTGAATATAAAAAGAATCCGTTCATTTCGTATATCGGTAAAGAATTAGTAAAATTTTTCTGTAATCGATATAAAGCGGAAAACCACTGAGTTGATGAGGGATCTTTTGTATCCAAGATTCTAATGTCTAAATCATCATAAGCGAAATTCACCAGATAATTTTCTACTTTATTAAAGTTGTCATTTATTCTATTATTATAAACAGCAAGAGTTTCTTCCATAGTTTGATATGCATTGTTCTGAATATCATTTATTGCTATCGCATTATTAACAGTAACTAATGAGATGAGGATAAAAAATATTATTAACAATAATGTTAATAAGCGAAAGCTTATAGTGTTTTTTTGAAAACGCACTTTTGATTCCTCCTGGTGAATTCATGTAACAATTTTATCACATATTCCTATAAGTAGTAAGGTGACTTATGATATATTAGCATAATTGTACAAATTAATAACAGCATAATTCTTTTATTTGGTTTTATGCTTAGATATAATTTGCATGTAAGTAAGATCATTACAAAAAAAGGAGAGAAAAATTATGAAAAAAGTTTTAGCACTTCTTTTGACTCTAGTTTTGGTGATGAGTCTAGCTGCATGTGGAAAATCGGATAACAAAGGCACTCAAGGTACTAACAAGACCCAAGATACTGGCAGTAACACCAACACTAATAAGGACACAGACACAGGCAAAGATAATACAGGAGAGGTTACAAAGCTGGTTATGAGCTTTATGACCTGGATAGGTGCACCTTCAGACACACAAAAAATTCAAGATGCGATTAATGCAATTACAATTGACCGATATGGAATTGAAGTGGAATTACTAATCTCGGATGCTAGTTCTTACAAGCAAAATTTGACCTTGGCACTATCAGGTGGTGAACAGATGGACGTGTTCAGTACTATATTAGCCAACTATCCAATCTTAGCACAACAAGGATACTTGTATGATCTAGAAGAAAACAGTTTAATAACTCAATATGGACAAGAAATTATTGATGCAGTAGGGCAGGAATATATAGATGCCTGCCGTGTAGATGGCGTATTATATGGCTTGCCTAACAACAGAGATATGGCAACCGGCCGTGGTTGTGCAGCAATAGCTACAGAATATTTAGAAGGAATAGGCTATCCATTAGATGATACTGTTGAAATTCAAAAGATTACTTTAGATGAATTAAATAGTATTTATGAGCAGCTTCATGCAAAGTATCCCGATCTTGAAGTTTACAGACCAGTTGCGATGTCCATGAGCCAATTCTCTAATGTGGATATATTAGGTGGTAATGCGTTCGGAGTATTATTGAATTACGGAAGAGATTTAAAGGTAGAAAATTTATTTACAAGCGATTACTATAAAGAATATGTTGCAAGAATGTATAGTTATAATCAAAAGGGATACATAAGTAAGGATGCAACAACTGATACAACCGCTGTTACAGAGCTTGTTAAGGCAGGAACACTTATGGGTTATACTACCGGTGGAAAACCAGGTATTAAGCAACAGGAAGCTAGCCTATGTGGACGCCCTATGACAATATTCCAGACAATGGAGGATTATGTTAGCTCTGCTGCAGTAGCAGCATTCCCTTGGTCCATCTCTTATAATACTGAGCATCCAGAAAAAGCAATGACACTATTAAAGGCCTTTTATACTGATTCTGATATCGCTAATATACTTAGCTGGGGTATTGAAGGTCAACACTATAAGGTTAAGGATGATGGGCAAATTACATTCGCAGATGGGGTGGATGCTTCGACTTCAGGATGGAATCACTCAGTAACATGGGAGTTACCAAATCAGTTTATTACCCATGTGTGGGAAGGAAATTTCCCGACATTATGGGAAGACTTAAGAGCATTTAATACCGAAGCGCAAAAATCTAAAGCAAATGGATTTACTTTCGACCCAACTAATGTAGCTACAGAGATAACAAGTGTTCAAAACGTATATGACGAATATCAAAAGAGCTTGGAATATGGATTTATAGATCCTGATACCGGTATCCAAGAGATGAACTCCAAAATGATGGATGCGGGACTAGACAAAATTATTGAAGAGAAACAGATACAGCTTGATGCATGGGCAGCTACAAGATAAGAGATTTATAATTTAAAAAATAATAGACAATGGCAGAATTCATGGGTAATTCAGCCATTGTCTACTATATAAGAGATTTTATAGGAGTGGACAACTTGGCGAATTTATTAATTGCAAAAAAGCGCAGAAAAATCAAAAGATATATTCCCATCTATATTATGATGCTTCCGGGATTAGTGTATTTATTTATCAATAATTATATGCCTCTTCCCGGGCTAGTGGTTGCCTTCAAACAATATAATGCAAGGCATGGTATTTTTGGCAGTAAATTTATTGGTCTTAAGAACTTCGAATACCTTTTTAAGACTAACGATGCCTTTATAATTACTCGAAACACAATTTTATATAATCTTATATTTTTGATTGTAAATACAGTAATGGCTATTATGGTTGCTGTTATTTTAAGTGAATTAAGAGGAAAACGAAAAAAGCTTTATCAAAGCGCTATTCTGTTGCCTAATTTAATATCTACGGTAATAATAGGCTATCTAGTATATGCCTTCTTGAGTGTTGAGAACGGCTTTTTTAATAATACAATTTTGCCTGCGTTTGGTATTGACTCTATATCATGGTATAGTGAGGCAAAATACTGGCCCCTTATTATAATCTTTACAAATGCCTGGAGATCAGTAGGATATAATTGCATTATTTATCTTGCAACTATAATGGGCTTTGACCGAGCCTTCTATGAATCTGCCATGGTTGATGGAGCATCAAGATGGAAACAGTTTAGGTATATTACTCTGCCATTATTAAAACCAACCATTATAATGCTTTCACTTATGGCGATTGGACGTATGTTCTATTCGGATTTCGGCCTTTTCTTCCAGGTGCCAATGAATCAAGGAGCACTATATTCAACAACCAGTACAATCGATACATATGTCTATAGGGGTCTATTGCAGCTTGGTAATATATCAATGTCAGCAGCAGCAGGATTATACCAATCAATAGTTGGTTTTATATTAGTTTTGGGTGCTAACTTGCTGGTGCGTAAACTTGATAAAGACAGTGCATTGTTTTAAGGAGGGATAAACATGAGAACAAGAGAAAGTAAGATTTATGATGCAGTAGGACATATTATTATGTCATTCCTTTCAATTATTGCACTTATTCCGATTGTATTAATGCTTATATCATCATTTTCTGATAATAATGCCTTATTAAAAAAAGGATATTCATTTTTCCCTGAAAAATGGTCTACCTATGCCTATGAATGGTTACTTCAATCCAATAGCAACGTAATTCTACGTGCTTATGCTATGTCCTTTATACTTACAGCCGTTGGAGTATTAATAAGCTTGACAATAACAACCCTTCTGGCATATGGATTATCTAAAAAGGATCTTCCTATACGAGGGATATTAACGTTTTATGTTTTCTTTACCATGCTATTCAATGGGGGACTGGTTCCTACTTATATTAATTATACTCAGGTTTTTCATATAAAGGATACATTTGCAGGACTTTTAGTACCCGGACTTTTGATGAATGCATTTAATGTTTTACTCATGAAAAGTTATTTTGTAACAAGCATACCAAACGAAATATTAGAGGCTGCATATATAGACGGTGCGGGAGAGTTTAAGACAATGTATAAAATAGCCATACCAATGGCAAAACCTATTCTGGCCACCATTGGTATGTTTGTGGGTATTGCTTATTGGAACGATTGGAATAATGGATATATTTATTTGGTTAAAAGTACGGATTTATATACAATCCAAAATCTTCTTAATAGATTAATGCAAAATATTCAAGCCTTATCTCAAAACGCTACGAATTTGGACACTGCCTCTCAAGGACTGGCGCAAATGCCCACATCTACGGTTCGTATGGCTATGGCGACACTAGGTGTCCTACCAATAATAGTGGTATATCCATTTGTCCAGAAGTTCTTTGTTAAAGGTATTACATTAGGCGGTGTAAAAGGATAATTAATTATAGATAAAGGGAGGTTATATTATTATGAAGACTCAACTCTACAAGGTTCCATATAATAAGCAAATCAGAGTAATAATTGATTCTGATACTTATGCTGAGGGGGATGATCAATTTGCTATTGTTCATGCGCTGCTTACTCCCAAATTTGATGTAGTAGGGATTGTTGCAGAGCAATTCGGAGTAAGGGATTTTACAGACAGCATGGAAAGAAGCTATGTAGAAATTAAAAAAATCTTAGAGCTAATGGATATAGATGTTCCTGTATATAGAGGTGAAACCGCAGCTTTGACAGATGAAAAGACACCTGGCAACTCAGAAGGAGCCGAGTTTATAATAGAAGAAGCATTAAAAGAAGATGAGAGACCCTTATTCGTTCTTAATATGGGGGCAATAACAAACCTAGCATCCGCATACCTACTAAATCCTGAGATTGGATCTAGATTAACAGCCGTATGGATTGGCGGAGGCTCTTACTCGGATCCCAGAATGGATTTTAATGCTGGCAATGATGTATCTGCAGCAAATGTTATATTAAGTTCAAATATTGAATTATGGCAAATTCCTCTTAGCGCTTACACTATGATGGAGGTATCATTTCACGAACTGTTTGATAAGGTTAAGCCTTACGGAAAAATTGGGGCTTATCTTGTAGATAACCTTCTGCGTGTAAATGAAGTGGAATGTGCTATGAATTTTGATAATACTCCTTTTGGAAAAAGCGCAAGCAAGGGGGCTAAAACAATGATTATACGCTCCGGAGAAGGCTGGTCATTAGGCGATAGCCCTGCTGTGGGTGTACTGATTACTTCACAGATGAAACATTCAGAATACAGAAAAGCCCAGCGTATTAATCTAGATGGTAGCTATGGAGATTATATTAATGAAAATCGTATTATTCGGGTCTATAACAGTATAGACAGCAGAGTAATATTAGAAGATATGTTTGCCAAGATAAAGTACCATTTTGGATAATAAATATATTAAGGAGAAGATTATGAGATACAGCACGATTGCTAAAGTTTATGATTTAGGTCCATTCATATATAAAGTAGTCTTGGACTTAAATGGAGCGGTTATTGAATGTAATATTCCCACAGATTTATTTCATGTCCATACAGTTAGAAAAGATATAAAATCAGGAGAAATAATTAAGGTACATAAGGAGTGGGGTTCAGAAGAAACTTATCCTTCTGAGGGAGAGAGAAAAGTTATTGCCGCTTATGTTTCTGATAAAGACGGTAATAAGGTCGA
>SHOH01000080.1:4859-13807 GCA_004294845.1 Anaerolineaceae bacterium | reverse complement strand
CTGTACTTGCATTAAGTCTTAGTGCGTGTGGTTCTAAGGCAGGGGATAAGGATAACTCATGGGATTATATTGAGAAGAATGGCAAACTTATTCTTGGATTGGACGATTCCTTTCCTCCGATGGGATTTCGTGATGATGCGGATAATATCGTAGGCTTTGATGTTGACCTTGCAAAAGCAGTTGCCGATGAGCTCGGAGTAGAGCTTGTGCTTCAGCCGATTCAGTGGACCGCAAAGGAGCAAGAGCTTCAGACGAAAAATATAGATTGTATATGGAATGGCTTTTCTGTTACAGAGGAAAGGCTTGAGCAGCTCACACTGTCCATACCATATATGGAGAATACCATCGCTATGGTTGTCGTTAATGGTAGCGGTATAAAAACTAGAGATGATATGGCAGGCAAGAGAATGGCTGTACAGGGCGGATCTTCTGCTGAAGAAACCTTGAACTCCGATGAGAATAAGGCCTTTAGAGAGTCTCTTGGTGAGGTTAATGGCAGCTTTAAGGATTATGTGACAGCACTTATGGATCTGGAAACCGGTAACTCAGATGCGGTTCTGATGGATTCTGTTGTAGCCAATTATATGATAAATGAAGCAGGTAAGGACTTTGTGGTTCTTGAGGATAGCCTTGTGGCTGAGGAATATGCTATTGGATTTAGAAAAGGCGAAGAAGCTTTGGCGAATGCCGTAAATGAAGCCTTAAGAGATTTAAAGGCAGACGGCACAGTGGCAAAAATAGCAACAAAATGGTTTGGTTCAGATACTACAATTATTAATTAGATTCAGTCAAGGGCTAATATATAATAATATTTGATTTTAGAGAAAAAAATATAACAAGAAGGTTTCATAATAAGCCAAAATGGCTGGTTATGAAACCTTCTTGTTATAATAATTTAGTAGTACAGCTTCTTGCCTTAGCATATTAAGATATGCTATGCATACTTTGTATATGCTATCTATACTAAATTATATGGGGATATATATATTATCTATAATAGTGTGATGTTTGTCAATTACTATTTATGTAAATATATAACAATATGCACAAATAGTCAGAAATTGGTACTAATTTCCTATATATTTCTTCTTATTTTTTGGTCTCATATGAAATTGATTGAAATACACACATCATTATGATAATATGGTAAAGTGCTAATAAGCAAAACTTTTACTAGGAAAGGCTTGAATAAAGATGAGGATTGATAATGTTCCGATAGATTTACTTTTAAAGAATATGTTGTCCGCGACAGGGACAGTTCTTCAGATATTTTTTCTAACCATTGTACTGTCTATTCCACTGGGCTTTTTGGTGGCTCTGGCAAGAAGAAGCAGGTTTAAAATAATCAGCTTTCCTACGAGGATATATCAGCTTGTATTTAGAGGGACACCGCTAATGCTACAGCTTTTCTTCTTCATGTATGGCCCGTATTACATATTTGATATTGGCTTTGGGAGATTTAATGCATGTATTATTGCTTTCGTTATAAATTATGCGGCATATTTCGGTGAGATTTTCAGAGGTGGTATAGCCGCGATTCCTAAGGGACAGTACGAGGCTGCTAAGGTATTAGGATATAGTAAAATCCAAACATTTATGAGAATTATTCTGCCTCAGGTGGTGAAGCATGTAATGCCTGCAACAGGAAATGAATTTATGACATTAGTTAAGGACACTTCTCTTGCACAGGTTATATCTGTAGGTGAGATATATAACGTGGCAACTAATGCCGGAGCAAGGTATTTTTCTACCGTACCTCTTATAGTGGCAGGTATATTTTATCTTGTGATGAATACAGTGGTAGAGATGTCATTTAAGGTAATTGAAAAGAAACTAGATTACTATAGAACATAAATTGAAATTATAAGACCCCGCAATGCGGCTAATTTCATCAGAATTTTTGCCGCAAAATACGGTGGAATGTGAGGTAAGTATGTTATTATTAGCTGAGAATATTAAAAAGAAATTTGATAAAGAGAATGTACTTGAAGATATATCCATGGAGGTTAAAGAAGGAGAGGTAGTGGTAATTATAGGTCCATCAGGCTCCGGTAAATCTACTTTACTTCGCTGCCTGACACAGCTGGAACAGGTGGATGCCGGAAGAGTTGAGATTGACGGTAAGCTTATGGTTGATACCGTTGATAACAAGGCAGTATATGCTGATTCAAAGACTCTTCATGAGATTCTTCTTGATGTTGGATTGGTTTTTCAGAATTTCAATCTATTTCCTCATTATTCAGTACTTAAAAATATTGTCGACGCGCAGGTACAGGTTATGAAGAGAAAGAGGGATGAAGCCAAAGGAATTGCTATGGAACTTCTTAAGAAGATGAACCTTTCGGACAGGGCAGATGCCTATCCAAATGAACTGTCGGGAGGACAGCAGCAACGAATAGCAATAGCCAGAGCCCTTGCCTTAAATCCTAAAATACTTTTCTTTGATGAACCTACCTCTGCCTTGGATCCTGAACTTACCGGAGAAATATTAAAGGTCATAAGAAATCTTGCTCAGGAGAATATGACCATGGTTATCGTAACCCACGAGATGGCATTTGCAAGGGAAGTGGCCGATAGAGTAATCTTCATGGATAATGGATTAATAGTCGAACAGGGTAGTCCTGAGGAGCTCTTTGGTAATTCGGTTAATCAAAGGACTAAGGAGTTTTTACAAAGATATTCTGAAAATTAACGAATCAAATAAATTACCATTAGAATGAAAAATGAACTACTTTATTCGAAAATTAAAGCAATATTTTCTCTGAATCAACATTAAATATAAATTTTACTCTAATTATGTATAAATAACACTTATTATCAAATCTTTTGCCATTTACAACCAATAGCATATGGTGATATAATTAAGTAATCAAATGTATTGGGAGGGTGTAGAATGATTAAGTGGGGTAAATATTCATCTAAAAAGGCGAATGCTGACATAAATTCTAACATTAATGTAATGGACAAGCTCTTAAATTGGGATTTTCAAAGTGAAGTAAATGTAGATAGCACAAAAAAAGACGATAATCTATATAATAAATACAAAGATTTTTTTACACAGTTTAAGCGGGATTTTTATAACATAAAATCCATATCACATCAATTAGAAGGTATTGTCGAAGTTGTCGTTGATACATCTGCCAGTGTTAAGACATCTACAGAGTATATTGCTGATGGTGCTCAATCTCAAGCTGACGATGTAGGCAGGAGCATGGAAGTTGCTGATATGCTTGCGGATAAAATTAATAGCATGGATGCAAAATCAAAAGACTTAATCAACCTTGCCAATGAAATGAGCAATGATAATTTAAGTGGAAAAGAAGCTGTACAGAATCTGGTAATAAATCAAGAAAAGAATAAAGAAGTTATCGATACTATTACCAAGGAGATATATGTACTATTAGAAAAAGCAAAAAACATAAATGATATAGTTAAAGTATTGTACGATATTGCCTCTCAGACAAATCTATTGGCATTAAATGCATCAATCGAGGCAGCTAGGGCGGGTGAAGCAGGAAAAGGATTTGCAGTTGTTGCAGAAGAAGTTAGAAAGCTATCACAGCAGAGCCGGTATGAGAGTGAGCATATTAATGCGACCATTGCTGATATTACTAATGAACTGAATAATTTAAGAAATATCATTGATTCCTCAGGAGAAATATTTAATGAGCAAAAATCAGCAGTTGATAAAGTAACTAATACTATGGAGACGGTTAATACATCTGTTGATGTATTTATTGAAAAGCAGATTGAGTTTAATCAGGACGTAGAAGAGTTGTCGGGTCAAAAAGAAAAACTTATAGATTCGATGAGTGGAATTGCTTCAGTAATTCAGGAATCATCGGCTACTACAGAAGAAGTGGCAAGCTTAACAATTACGCAAGATAGTACAGCCGGGCTATTAATTAAGATGGCTAGGGAGCTATGTAAAAATGTTGAGCTTATTGATGGCAACTCACAGCAGATTAAGACTGTAAATGTAGAAAAGAAAAAGAAAAAGATAGCAATGATTTGGGACTTAGATGATCCCTTCTGGGAACCGGCCGCTAATGAAGCCAAAAAGACGGCTAAGGTGCTCGATTTTGATATAAGTATATATGCACCTAAGACCAGAGGTAGCAGTGGAACCAAGGAAATGGCTGATATTTTAGATAAGGTATTAGTGGAAGATTTTGATGCAATTGTTATATCACCGATTGCCGATCCCATGATAGGAGATAGATTAAAGCAAGCCGTAGAACAGGGAACGAAGATAATATTTATTCAGGCAACACTTCCCGGAGTTCAATACGAAGCCCTAATCGGAACTAATGCAATTCAATGCGGAAAGAATGCCGGAAGAGTAACCAGGGAGTTACTGGGTAATAAGGGTGAAGTGGCCATAGGCTTGTGGTCGGATTATAAGATGGAGACAATTGAAGAACGCGCAAAAGGCTTTATTGAAGAGTTGGAAAATGAGTCAAATATAAAGGTACATAAAATCGATGTAATGGGTGAGCCATCATTTGAGCATGCAGATAAAGTTGTAAGTAAGCTCTTGAAGGATTATCCGAATATAGATCTGGTGTTTGCAACTAATGTAGGTTGGGGACTTGCATATGCAAGATATTTGGAGAAGAATCCATCCGATTTAAAGGTTGTTACGATAGACTTTACAAAGGATATTGCAAATCTAATGAAGAAGAACCTAATTGATACTGCTATTGCGCAGCGTCCTTTCGCTTGGGGATCTCTAACTCTGGAAATGCTTTCCGATGTATTTGAAGGAAAGAAGGTTAATGAATATACTGATACCGGAACCTATGAGGTTAATTTGAATAATATTCAGATATTTGAGCAGAGACTTAGCTAAATTCTTATTTACAACTAAGAACACTCGTAGCTTTAGTTGTGAGAGGTTTAATATCTACATATTGACTCAGCTGCTTATATGGATTATAATTTAAAGTGTTGAAGATAAAGGATACTAAATTTAATAAGGTATTTACTGCAAGAATAATAAATATGGCATAATATAATATTAGAGATGGCAAGAGACGAAGAGAAGCCACATAAAAAACGCTAATTAAAGCGTGTTTTATGTGGCTTTTTGTATTGTTGAAATCTATATTCAATTAGCCATATACCAATTATAACTTTGTAAGTATGTTATTAGGAACTTAAAGTATTATAAAAAGCCAGGAGGAAAGAAAAATGTATGATATTGTGATTATTGGTGCCGGTGTGGCAGGTGGTTTTATCGCGAGAGAATTATCTAAATATCAGTTAAAAGTTCTAATCGTAGACCGCCAAAATGATATTGGAAATGAAACTACTGCAGCTAATAGTGCGATTATCCACGCAGGTTATGATGCCCCTGCAGATTATTTGAAAGGAAAATTTAATGCATCCGGTAATGCGATGTTTGATATCATATGCGAAGAATTAGATGTACCCTTTAAGAGGATTGGTTCATTAGTAATAGGTTTTAATGAAGAGGATAGATGCACGATACAAAAGCTCTATGATAATGGACTTAAAAACAATGTTCCTGATATGAGGATTATCGAACGAGATGAAATCTTACGTATGGAGCCTAATATCAATGAAAATGTATGCTGCGCTTTATATGCACCTACTGCTGGAATTATTGGGCCATGGGAGCTGGCTATAGCATCCGTTGAAAATGCAATGGATAACGGTGTAGAATTACAGCTTGAAACAGAGGTAGTCGGGATTACCAAGGTGAATAACGGATATATAATTAATACGAATCGGGGTGAAATTAAGACCAGATTAATTATCAACTGTGCAGGTGTCTACGCAGACAAGATTAATAATATGGTTGCAGAGCCCTACTTTTCAATTAAATCTCGAAAAGGAAATTATTATGTACTTGATAAGGGTGTTAATTTAGTAGACCATGTTATATTCCAATGTCCGACCGATAAAGGAAAAGGAATACTGGTAACACCGACAGTACATGGGAATATACTTATCGGACCTGATTCGGAATTTGTAGATGATAAAGACAGTACAGCTACAAATGCAGACAACCTAAGCTTTGTGAGGGAAACTGCTCTTATTAGCTTAAAAGCAATACCTTTTAATAAAGTTATTCGTTCCTTCGCAGGGCTTCGTGCCAATAGTAATATCAACGATTTTATAATTGAGGAAGCAAAAGGAGCAAAGGGCTTTATTAACGTGGCAGGTTTTGAATCGCCTGGATTATCATCAATACCTTCAGTTGCAAAATATGTAGTTGAAATGATTGAAAATATGATTGGAGGACTAAAACATAAGGATAATTTTAATCCGAGAAGAAGAAAGGTAATATGCTTTAATTCACTGTCAGAGAAAGAGAAAGGCGAATTAATTAAGAAATACCCTATGTACGGTAATGTGATTTGTAGATGTGAAACTGTAACTGAAGCAGAAATTGTAGATGCAATACATCGTAATGGAGGAGCCAGATCAGTTAAGGCGGTAAAGAAAAGAACAAGAGCAGGCTTTGGCCGTTGTCAAGGGGGATTTTGCGGCCCCAGGGTGGTTGAGATTCTTGCCAGAGAACTGGATAAAGACTGGACCGAAATTCCCTATGATAGTTCAAAGGCTTATATACTAACAGAAGAGACCAAAAATAATCAACAGGACAGAAAGCAATAGATCGGAGGATAGGCGGTATGCTTAAATATGATGTTGTAGTAATAGGTGGAGGTCCGGCAGGCTTGGCTGCAGCTATTGAAGCCAAGAATGATGGAGTTGATAATATATTAGTTATTGAAAGAGACAAAGAATTAGGAGGAATCCTGCAGCAATGCATTCATAATGGATTTGGACTCCATGTCTTTAAGGAAGAACTGACGGGACCAGAATATGCAGAGAGATTTATCGAAGAACTGAAATCAATGAATATAGAATATAAAATAAATACTATGGTTCTTAGCCTGACAGAAGACAAGACAGTTCATGCCATTAATCCAAAGGATGGCTATATGACCATTCAGGCTAGGGCTGTAATACTTGCAATGGGATGCAGGGAACGAACTGCCGGTGCAATAAACATACCGGGAACTAGACCCTCTGGAGTATTTACAGCAGGCACTGCACAGCGCTACATTAATATGGATGGATATATGGTTGGCAAAAGAGTTGTAATCCTGGGCTCCGGTGATATAGGGCTAATTATGGCCAGAAGGCTGACCCTGGAAGGTGCCAAGGTTCTTGCGGTTGTAGAATTGATGCCATTTTCCGGTGGTCTGACCAGAAATATCGTACAGTGCTTAGATGATTATAATATTCCTTTATATCTTAACCACACTGTTATTAATGTAAAGGGAAATCACCGTCTTGAAGGAGTTACGATTGCTAAGGTAGATGATAAGAAAAGGCCGATTCCGGGAACTGAAATCGATTATGATTGCGATACATTGCTCTTGTCTATAGGATTAATACCGGAGAATGAGCTTACAGCTGGTGCTGGTGCAGAGATTGATCTTAGAACTAGTGGACCTGTGGTAAATGAATCTATGGAAACAACAGTCGAAGGGGTATTTGCCTGTGGTAATGTTGTACATGTACATGATCTGGTTGACTTTGTTACAGAGGAAAGTAAGAGAGCCGGAAGAAGCGTTGCCAAATATATAAAAAACCAGTTGTCGAATAACAGAACGGGGTTTGAAACCAAGGGACTGGAGGGGGTGTCCTATATCGTACCACAAAAGGTAAACATTGATAATGTTGATAAAAATCTTGAATTATTTCTAAGAGTAAGCAAGGTGTATAATCATGTAAAGCTTGTTATTAAAGCAGATCAGGAAACTGTAAAGGAAATCAAAAAGCGTCATTTGGCACCCGGAGAAATGGAGCATATTATACTAGCTAAAGCTTTACTGGAGGACAAAAATTTCAAGAACTTGACGGTTGAGGTAAAGGAGGAAGATTAATGGATAAGCAAGAATTAACCTGTATTAGTTGCCCAATAGGGTGTCATCTAGAAGTTACTAACACTGAGCAAGGTTATGTAATAAGAGGTAATCAATGTAAAAGAGGAGAAACCTATGCAATCAGTGAATTAACTTCTCCTACCCGAGTTCTTACTTCGACAATAGGAGTAAAAGGTGGTTTTTTAAATCGCTTGCCTGTAAGGACGAATAGTCCTATACCCAAGGATAAGCTTTTTGCGGTAATGGAGATTATCAATACAGTGATTGTTAATGCTCCGATTAAAGCAGGAGATATAATTTTAAAAAACCTTTTAGGAACAGGAGTCGATCTTATCGCTTCCCGTAGTATCAGTGAATAAAGCTAATTAACCATACAAATTAAAATAACACTTGCAAATATTACCTCAATTTGATATAATAACATATGTGCAAAAGGATAAGACTAAGAAGGAGTGGACGCGAGTCCACTCTTATGTTTTGTGAACGAACGTTTTTGTTCTTTTTTATAAGAAAGAAGGGTATGAGATGGCAAAACACGATGTATACGAAAAAAAGACAGAAAAGCTGTTAGAGCCTATACTTACAGAGAATAATTTTGAGTTGTATGATGTGGAATATGTGAAAGAAGGCAGTAATTGGTATCTGAGGGCTTATATTGATAAAGAAGGCGGCATTAACGTAAATGATTGTGAGCTTGTCAGCAGAAAGCTGAGTGATTTACTGGATAAAGAGGATTTTATTCCTGATGCTTATATTCTTGAAGTGAGTTCACCGGGTCTTGGCAGACAGTTAAAGAAGGATAAACATTTCGATCGTAGTATTGGTGAGGAAGTGGAGATTAAGTTATACAAACCTATTAACAAGCAGAAAGAATGGGTTGGTATACTGGTTGAATATAATGCTGATGCTCTGACAATCCAAATTGATGAGCAAAATCAGATGGAAATAGCAAGAAAAGATATTGCAATGGTCAGGTTGACCTTTGATTTTTAAAAGTTCACCGAATGTTTAATAATAGAGAGG
>SHOH01000080.1:0-4759 GCA_004294845.1 Anaerolineaceae bacterium | reverse complement strand
GAATGTTTAATAATAGAGAGGAGCAATTAAAAAATGGATGCGAACAGGGAACTGATTGATGCGTTGAACCAAATTGAGAAAGAAAAGGATATCAGTAAGGATGTCTTACTAGATGCACTTGAGAATTCATTGGTTGCTGCATGCAAAAACAATTTTGGCAGGGCAGATAATATTAAGGTGAATATTGACCGTGTAACAGGAGCGGTGAATGTCTATGCCATGAAGGAAGTAGTAGAGGAAGTTACAGACCCCGTTACGCAGATTAGCCTGGCTCAGGCCAAGATGAAGGACATCGATATGAATCTAGGTGATTTATTAAGTATCGAGGTAACACCGAAGAACTTTGGCCGCATTGCTGCACAGAAGGCAAAACAGGTGGTAGTCCAGAAAATCCGCGAAGAAGAAAGAAAAGTACTTTATCATCAGTACAGCAGCAAGGAAAGAGATATTGTTACCGGTATCGTGCAACGATATGTAGGAAATAATGTTAGTATAAATCTTGGCAAGGTTGATGCCATGCTTAATGAAAATGAACAGGTCAGGGGAGAAATTTTCCGTCCCACAGACCGTATTAAGCTATATGTTCTTGAGGTTAAGGATACACCGAAGGGACCTCGTATTTTAGTATCCAGAACTCATCCTGAACTGATAAAGCGTTTATTTGAGGCTGAGGTAACAGAAATCCAGGATGGTACGGTTGAGATAATGAGTATAGCCAGAGAAGCAGGCTCAAGAACTAAGATGGCTGTATGGAGCAACAACCCAAATGTGGATGCGGTAGGTGCTTGTGTAGGTCTTAACGGCTCCAGAGTCAACGCAATTGTTTATGAACTAAGGGATGAGAAGATTGATATTATCAATTGGAGTGATGACCCGGCTAGGCTGATTGAAAATGCATTAAGCCCTGCTAAGGTTATATCAGTCATGGTTGATGAAGATCAAAAGAGTGCAAGAGTTATCGTTCCTGATTATCAGCTGTCATTAGCAATCGGTAAGGAAGGCCAGAATGCTAGACTTGCCGCAAAACTAACAGGTTATAAGATTGATATAAAGAGCGAATCTCAGAGCATGGGATATTAAGGAAGTGATAATGGATGGCAAAAAAAATACCATTAAGAGTATGTACCGGATGTGGTGAATCAAAGCCAAAGAAAGAATTGATTAGAATACTGCGAACACCGGAGGAAGAGATTGTTCTGGATGCGACAGGTAAAAAGAACGGCAGAGGTGCATATATTTGCTGCTCGGTTCAGTGTTTGCATAAAGCAACAAAGTCCAAAGGTTTGGAGCGCTCATTAAAGGTTGAGATTCCAAAGCAGTTGCTAGATACTTTAGAAAAGGAGTTGGTTTCACTTGAATCCGGAATTGAAAAAGGTATTTAGCCTGATTGGCATTGCAACAAAATCCAATAACATAGCAAGTGGCGAATTTCTAACTGAAAAGGCGGTGAAAGAGCATAGAGCAGCCTTAGTCATAGTAGCTGAAGATGCATCGGAGAATACTAAAAAAATGTTTACGAATATGTGTACTTATTATAAGGTCCCGATTTACTTTTGTGGTCTGAAGACTGAACTTGGCCACAGTATGGGAAAAGAGTTTCGAGCTTCTTTGGCAGTACTTGATAAAGGATTGGCAGACGCGATAAAAAAGCAACTTAAAATGATGTAGTGAGATTAACGGAGGTAGTAAGTATGGCAAAAATGAAAGTGTTTGAAGTAAAAAATTTAATAAATGATCAGTATCATGGGAATATCGAGAGTAAGGATATCCAAAATTTCCTTGAAATGCGCATGGGTATAAAGAAGACTCATAGCAGTAATCTTGAGGACCATGAAGTTAAGGCTGTTAAGGAGCATTTTGTTCCTTCGGCGAAGAAAACTTCCGAAACTCCTGCAACAAAGAAGGTGCGTTCTGCAAGTCATAACAGCGAAATGGGCAAGGAGCTAACAGATGGAAAGAAACCAGCAGTTGCTGCAAAGCAAAGTCGTCAGACTGTGACCAGACCCGATGGGTCCGGTCAGGCACAAAGAACTCAGAGACCGCCCCAGGGTGATGCACAGGGTTATCAATCACGACCGGATGGCTTAGGCCAGACAAGACCTGGGGGGATGAGACCTGAGGGTATGACCAGACCCGATGGGTCTGGCCAGGCAACAGGAGGTCAGAGACCGCCCCAGGGAGTAACTCAGAGTTATCATGCGCAGGGCATGACCAGACCCCATGGGTCAGGTCAGGGTAGATCACAAGGCATGGCACGACCGGACCAAACCGGTCAGACAAGACCGCAAAGAATGAGACCGGACGGACAGAGGGGACAGCAAGGAATGAGACCAAATCAAACAGGTCAGACTAGACCTGGGGGAATGAGACCGGACGGACAGAGGGGACCACAAGGAATGAGACAAGATGGAACAGGTCAGACAAGACCACAAGGAATGAGACAAGATGGAACAGGTCAGACAAGACCTCAAGGAATGAGACAAGACGGACAGAATACTAGCAGATACGATGGTATGACCAGACCCGATGGGTCTAGCCAGGGTCAAGGACAAAGGGGACAACAAGGAGCAAGACCGGATGGGTCAAGCCAGGCACCAAGAGGTCAGGCACCAAGAGGTCCGAGACCACCGCAGGGGGGACAACAGGGTTACCAATCTCAAGGTATGACCAGGTCAGATGGTATGACCAGACCCCAAGGAAACAGACCTTATAATACAGGAGGAGCATCTAGACAGATGCAACCAGGTGGAGGTCAAGGTTATAACCAACAGGCAAGAGGCCAAAGACCACCTCAAGGTGTTGGTCAAGGCTACCAATCTCAAGGCACGACCAGATCAGATGGTACAGGTCAGAGAACACAAGGCAGGTACGATGGAACGGGTCAGACAAGACAGCAAGGACAACCGGGACGTACTTACCAAGCCAGAGACCAAAGGCCCACGGATCAGGGAGCTACACGTCAAGGTTCATATCAAGATAATAGAAGAACATCAGATCAGGGAAGATATCGTTCTGATGGACAGCAACAAGGAGCAAGACCGGATGGCATGAGACCCGATAGGTCTGGCCAGGGTCAAGGGAGACCTTCAGGTGGTAGACCTTATAATAATCAAGGAAATTATCAAAGACCGCAGGGTGGCCAAGGAAGTGGCCAACGGGGCGGATATAATACAAGAGGCTTTGAAACCTTTAATAAGGATGAGGATGATAAGCCTGCAAACGGGAACAGGTCTCACCCAAGAAGAGGAGGGTCCCAATCTCAAAGAGGAAACTCCCAAAGAGGGAGTGAAAGAAAGAATTTCGATCAACAGATTCTTGATCAAAAAGTCGCTGAGAAGAACGATAACAGAAGAAACAGAGACAGGATGAACAAGGATAAGCAATATAAAGATAAGAACGTAGCTCAGCGTGATAATGATGAGAGCATCAGCAAGATTATTCCGAAAAAGGGACAGTTTATTAAGCCAAAGCCCGTTGTTGTAGAAAAAGAAGAGATTAAAGTGATTACTCTTCCCGAGATTCTAACGATTAAGGAACTTGCGGATAAGATGAAGATACCCGGAGCTGTATTGATAAAGAAGCTCTTCTTAGCCGGTCAAGTTGTTACCATTAATCAGGAAATAACTTATGAAGAGGCTGAGGAAATAGCATTAGAATATGATATTATAAGTGAAAAAGAAGTTCTTGTTAATGAAGTTGAAGAGTTATTAAAAGAAGAAGATGAGGATCCGGCTGATATGGTGAAACGTCCTCCTGTTGTCTGCGTTATGGGTCATGTTGACCATGGTAAGACATCTCTTCTTGATGCTATCAGACATGCAAATGTTACTTCAAGAGAAGCCGGTGGAATCACTCAGCATATCGGTGCATACATTGTTGAGATTAAGGGCGAGAAAATTACCTTCTTGGATACACCGGGTCATGAGGCCTTCACTTCTATGCGAATGAGAGGAGCTCAGGCAACGGATATTGCAATACTTGTGGTTGCTGCTGACGACGGTGTTATGCCTCAGACAGTTGAGGCTATCAGCCATGCTAAAGCCGCAGGCGTTAAGATAATTGTTGCCATCAATAAGATAGATAAGCCCAGTGCTAATGTGGAAAGAGTAAAGCAAGAGCTTACTGAGCATGAATTAATTGCAGAGGACTGGGGTGGAGATACTATATTTGTTCCGGTATCTGCCCATACTAAGGAAGGTATTGAGCATCTTCTTGAGATGATACTACTTACTGCTGAGATGGAAGAGCTTAAAGCAAATCCTAACCGTACAGCTAGAGGCCTTGTAATCGAGGCTGAGCTTGATAAGGGAAGAGGTCCTGTAGCTACTATCCTTGTACAAAAAGGTACTTTAAGGGTAGGCGACAATATCGTGGTGGGATCATCTTATGGTAAGGTTCGTGCAATGATAGACGATAAAGGAAGAAGAGCCGATGAAGCTGGCCCTTCTACACCTGTAGAAATACTAGGGCTTAACTCAGTTCCTGATGTTGGCGAGATATTTATGTCAACTGAAAGTGAAAAGGAAGCTAGAACTATTTCAGAAGCCTTTATTACACAGGGTAAAGAAAAGCTGATATCAGATACCAAGGCTAAATTATCACTTGATGGTCTTTTCTCACAGATTCAAGCCGGTAATATTAAGGAACTGAACCTGATTATTAAGGCTGATGTTCAGGGCTCAGTTGAGGCAATGAAGCAAAGCCTATTAAAGCTTAGTAATGATGAGGTTGCTGTAAGGGTAATCCATGGTGGTGTCGG
>SHOH01000079.1:7824-13916 GCA_004294845.1 Anaerolineaceae bacterium | reverse complement strand
GTCTTATTACTTAATTATACAAAATTGGATAGAAAAATACAAAATCGGCTAAAAATGTGTGTCAAAACATAGAATAAAGTATTGTTTTTAAAAATAATATGTGATAAAATTAAAAAGGTAATACAATTAGAAAAATTCTAATGTATTACCTTATTTAGTCAAAGTATTTGCTTCATGTTTTTGTATGGATAAGAATAATAGTGGAGGAACAGATTAATGAGTGTACAATTACTTGACAAGACTAGGAAGATTAATAATCTTCTGCATAATAACAATTCTCACAAGGTAGTGTTCAATGACATCTGTGTTGTACTAAGCGATATACTAGATTCCAATGTATTGGTTATCAGTAAAAAGGGCAAAGTATTAGGCATTAAGAACAGAACAGATATTATTGAAATCAAGGAACTAATTAAGGATGCGGTCGGAAGGTATATTGACACCTTATTAAATGAAAGACTCCTTAATATATTATCGACGAAGGAGAATGTGAACCTTGGCACTCTGGGATTTGAGTTCGATAATTTAGATTCTTACCAGGCTATTATTACACCGATTGACATAGCTGGAGAAAGACTGGGAACATTATTTATCTATAAGACAGGTCAGCAATATAACTTAGATGATATAATCCTAAGTGAATATGGTACAACGGTTGTAGGGCTTGAGATGATGCGCTCAGTCAACGAAGAAAACGCCGAGGAAAATCGTAAGATTCAGATTGTAAAATCGGCTATTTCTACCTTATCATTTTCAGAGCTTGAAGCAATTCAACATATATTTAATGAATTAAAAGGAACAGAAGGAATACTAGTAGCAAGCAGAATTGCCGACCGGGTAGGTATTACTAGATCCGTTATCGTTAATGCCTTGCGAAAGTTTGAAAGTGCAGGCGTAATTGAGTCCCGATCCTCAGGAATGAAAGGAACCTATATTAAAGTACTAAATGATGTCGTTTTCGAGGAATTAAAGAATTTACACAATAAATAGCAAACAACAACACAAAAGGATTTGTGGGTCTACCCATAAATCCTTTTTTTAAAAAAGTATATATATTTTACAAAAATGTGATGACAATAACCTACAATATGTGGTACTATTCTACTATATTATCAAATATATCTTGTGTTTTTTCATTTTTTTATTATAATAAAGTATATGGAGGTAAATAGATATGATAGGATCTAATGCTTTCAATTATATTAATGTTCTTAAGAAAGCTGCAGATGCCAGCTGGAAAAGGAATGAAGTAATTTCTAATAATATCGCAAATGTAGACACCCCAGGATATAAAAGGAAGGATGTACAATTTGAATCCTATCTGATGGGTGCTCTTACCGGTGACGGCTCCCTCGATAAGCGCGTTGCCAATACCCGTATGGATACTTTGAATGCACAGGTATATACGGATTATGCTAATCTCAGCTATCGCATGGATGGTAACAATGTAGATATTGATACTGAATCAGCTAATCTTGCTGAAAATCAAATACGTTATTATGCGCTGATGGATTCCATGACACAGGAATTTAATCGGCTTAAAATGGTGTTACAAAATAAATAGTAAGAATTTAAAATCTAAATTATTGAGGGAGTGAAATCACTCCGTTGTAGGTTGTATAAAAATTTTAATTATTGAGGGAGTGAAATCACTCCGTTGTAGGTTGTATAAAAATTTTAATTATTGAGGAGTGATTCGAATGTCAGCTTTTAGTGGGATGAATATTAGTGCCAGCGGTATGTCTGCCCAAAGGCTACGGATGGATATAATTTCACAGAATATTGCCAACGTGAATACTACCCGTGATGAGAACGGCAATCCCTATCGTCGTAAAGCGGTGGTGTTTTCTGAAAAGGATGCCACTCCCTTCCAAGAGGTATTTTTGAGAACAGCGGGTGTTATCGGAAATGGAGTTAAGGTTACAAGGATAATTTCGGATAATAAGGCTATGCGTAAGGTATTTGATCCTAATCATCCTGATGCGGACATCGATGGCTATGTAACTTATCCCAACGTTAATATTGTTCAAGAGATGACTGATTTAATAGATGCTACCAGATCTTACGAAGCCAATGTCACTGCCTTTAATGCAACTAAGAACATGGCTTTAAAGGGGTTAGAAGTAGGCAAATAGGGACTGGGAGACAGGAGGAATAGTAATATATGAATATACATAGTGTGGGGAAGATTAGTGAGCTGGGTAAAATTGGGGGATTAAACGCGAATACGGGTGTCAAGGAGAACAGGAATGCTGCTTTTGAAACTTTGTTTGATGCAGCCGCTAATATGATTAAGGATACTAATCGCTATACCAATGAAGCTGAGGAAGCCGAGATGGCTTTTTCACTAGGCCTTCTGGATAATACCCACGATTTACAAGTCGCACAGCAAAAGGCTAACCTGGCACTGCAATTTACAATAGCAGTTCGCAACCAGGTACTAGATGCGTATAAGGAGATTATGAATCTGCAGTTTTAGATTATAAATCAATTACTTAGGAGTAGGTATAATGGCAGAGAGGCTGAAACAATTACCAAGACAGTTATTAGAATTTTGGAACAAGTACACAGCAAAGCAAAAGACCATCCTAATCAGTGTGGTCAGTATTATTATCATAGCGTTTATAGTATTAATATACATAACCGGACGAGTAGAATACGGTGAGCTGACCATAACGGAGACCACTAAAGAAGCAAGTGAAGTTGTTGATTTACTGGAATCTGAAGGAATCAATTATAAGCTCGGTTCTGATCGTTTGACTGTTTCAGTTGACTTGAAAAGTTATTCAGATGCGGTACTCTTACTAGCCAGTAACGATATGCCATCAACAGGAATAACTCTAGACCAGTTACTTAATAACAGTCTTAGCACAACAAATAGCGATCGTAATCTCAAATTAAACCTCTACATGCAGAATCAACTAAAAAAATATATAAAGACCATGGAGGGAGTCCAGGAAGCAGAGGTTTATTACATACCGGTGGATGACACCAATTCTATTCTTTCCACTCAGAGAGAGACCAGCGCAAGCATTCTTCTTTCAGTAACCAAAGACTTTGAGAAGGATACTGCAAAAACCATAGCAGAGGTAGTAGCCTCAGTTATTGGCAATAATACAACGGATAATATAAAGGTAGCAGATCAAAACGGAAATCTGCTTTTTGGTGGTGCGCAGGATTTGTATTCCGGAATTGCGAACTCTAAAGAGGAATACCGTGAGATGCTACGGAACACCTTTATTAACAATATATATATGGGTTTGATTAAGAGCGGGTATGATGATGTAGTCATCATGCCTAATTTGACGTTGGATTTTAAAGAGATGGATGAGTTGTTTATTGAATATCTGCCTGCAGAGGGACAGGAACAGGGTGTATTAAGTCATGGCTATACCTACAGCTCAGAAAATGCCGGCTCTTTCGGTGGAGGAGTCCCGGGGACATCATCCAATGATGAGACAGATTATATGATGCAAGATTCATCAAACTCGACCGGTAGTGTAGATATAGAAGAATACGATTATCTACCAAATGAAAGGCGTACAAACATAAAATACGAAGTAGGTGCCATTATTCCAGATGAATCTTCTGTAAGTATTCTTGCTCGAAAAATAAATACACGTACAGAAGAAGAGCTTGAAGCAGAGGGATTATTGGATGACATAACCTTCGATGAATATGTCAGAGCGAACAGCGAAGGGATTAAGCTGGATGTAGACCCTGATATCGTGTCCATGGTATCCTTGGCTTCAGGTATATCCGAGGATGATATACAGATAATCTCAATTGAACAGCCTGTATTCGTTCCCAAGGTAGTCGAAATAAGGCAATGGACAGACTATCTCCAGATTGTACTTGCTGTTCTTATCGTGGCATTACTCTTATTCGTAGTATTTAAGGGTGTAGGACCTGTTGAAGTTACCGAGCTTGAACCTGAATTATCAGTTGAACAGCTTCTGGCAACCACGAAGGAAAATCAAACTATCGATGATATAGACTTCAATGAAATATCCGAGGTACGCAGAATGATAGAGAAATTTGTGGATGAGAAACCTGACGCAGTAGCACAGCTTCTTCGTAACTGGTTAAACGAAGATTGGAATTAAGGGGAAAAGGTTGAAAGAAACCCACTTTCAACCATGTGCATAGTCTCGCAGGCGAGCCATTAAAATATGCACAGGAAAGGATGAGAAAAAATGGCAAGAACAAGCAACGACATTTCGGGAACTCAGAAAGCAGCTATATTACTAATCTCCTTAGGACCAGAGCGCTCAGCCAGCATATTCAAGCATTTAAAAGAGGATGAGATAGAATCCTTGACATTAGAGATTGCCAACACCCGTAGTGTATCCCCGGCAGTAAAGGATCAGGTTTTGGATGAATTTTATGAAATTTGTCTAGCCCAGCAATATATTGCAGAGGGTGGAATTGCCTATGCCAAAGAACTGTTAGAGAAAGCCCTTGGTGTGGATAAGGCCAAGGATGTTATAGGTAAGCTTACAGCATCCCTTCAGGTTCGTCCCTTTGAATTTGTTAGAAAGACTGATGCTTCTCAATTACTCAACTTCATACAGGACGAGCATCCGCAGACGATAGCACTTATACTTTCATATCTTTCTTCAAACCAAGCCTCTACCATCATATCCTCCCTTGCTCCCGATAAGCAATCGGATGTAGCAAAGCGTATAGCTATGATGGACAGGACATCACCGGATGTAATCAAGGAGGTTGAAAAGGTATTGGAGCGTAAGCTGGCTTCCTTAATGAATCAGGATTACACGATTGTAGGCGGTGTGGATTCTATCGTAGAAATCCTAAACACCGTGGACCGCGGAACAGAAAAGCATATTATGGAGACATTAGAAATAGAAGAGCCAGAGCTTGCTGATGAAATTCGAAGGAAGATGTTTGTATTTGAAGATATCCTTAGCCTTGATGATAAATCTATCCAGAGAGTTCTTAGAGAGGTTGATAATAACGAATTGGCAGTCGCTCTTAAAGGTGCAGTTGAAGAGGTACAGAATGTTATATTTAACAACCTTTCAAAACGTCTTGCAGCCATGATAAGAGAAGATATGGAATATATGGGACCTGTTCGCTTAAAGGATGTTGAGGAAGCACAACAAAGAATAGTCAATGTTATTAGAAAACTGGAGGATTCCTCTGAAATAATTATCTCCAGAGGCGGAGGTGACGAGATTATTGTCTAACGTAATAAAATCCTATACCGTCCGTTACGAGACAAAAGGTAAGATGACATTAGATTATAAGGATAGGGACGAGGAGCTACAAGCCAAAAGGCTATGTAAGCTTCCCCTTCCACAGATAGAAGATGGCTTTGAGGAAGGACTTCAGGCTGTAGTGGTAGATCCCCTTATTTCTAATGAGGAAGAAAAGAAAAAGGCTGGAGCAATTATCTTAAATGCAGAGAAAGAAGCTGCCGCTATACTTGAAGCCGCCAAAGAAGAAGCAGAAAGACTAATAGATGATGCTAGGGAAAAAGCCAAAAAGCAGGGCTATGAAGAAGGAATAAGTAGTGGAACTAACGAGATCAAGCAATTAAAAAACAAGCTATTAAAACAGCAAGAAATGCAAAAGATAGAATATCAAGAAATACTGGCTGGTATTGAAGGTCAGGTAGCAGAACTTATGATATCTATGATTACTAAGCTTACCGGAATATTTGTGGAGGATAAGAATGATATTATCCTTTATCTGGTGAAGAAGGCTCTTACTGATGGCGATAGTGCTGAAAATTATACAATACGGGTGAGCAGGGAGGATATTGATCTTCTATCCTCAAAAAAGGAATATATTGAAGGAATAATAGGCCGAGATATCCAAATTGCCGTAGACCCACAGCTTACCAAAAACCAATGCCTTATAGAAACAGATAATAAAGTAATTGACTGTAGCTTAGATGTGCAACTTAATAACCTAATAACTGATATAAAGCTACTTTCAAGAGTTTAGTATTTAGAGCATTTTGTCGATATACACGATAAGCGGATTATTACAAGGGAAACAGCACATTTTATGTGACACGAATTATGTGTCATAATAAAATGAGATGGTTACCTTGTATAAGTGCA
>SHOH01000079.1:2869-7724 GCA_004294845.1 Anaerolineaceae bacterium | reverse complement strand
CATAGAAAGCAGGAATCCATGGAAGTTATTAACTTTGATAAATACAGACGCCTTTTAGACAAAAGCTATCATAAAGAAATTGGCAAGGTAATTAAGATGGTTGGTCTAACCTTGGAAGCTACAGGACCCACATCCAACCTGAATGATTTATGCTACATAACAACCGAGGCTAAAGAAAGGAAATTAGCTGAGGTAGTAGGCTTTAGGGACAATAGAGTACTTCTCATGCCCTATGATGATATGACGGGTGTTGGAATCGGAAGTATGGTAGAGAATAGCGGTAGTTCATTTCGAGTCCCCGTAGGGGAAGCGCTTCTTGGAAGGACTATAGACGGACTTGGTAATCCCATTGATGGCAATCCCCTACTTGGATGTACTGGGTATTATGATGCAGAAGCAGCCCCTCCCGATCCTTTAAAACGAAGGATAATTGATGAGGTACTACCCCTTGGGGTAAAAGCGGTTGATAGCATGCTTACTGTTGGCAAAGGTCAAAGAATTGGTATCTTCGCAGGTAGTGGAGTAGGAAAAAGCACATTACTTGGTATGTTTGCAAGAAACACTAAAGCAGATATAAATGTTATAGCACTAATCGGAGAGCGTGGTAGAGAGGTTCGCGAATTTATAGAGAGAGATTTAGGTGAAGAAGGATTAAAACGTTCCGTGGTTGTCGTGGCAACCTCGGATAAACCTGCGTTAATACGTAAAAAAGCAGCCAAAACAGCTACGGCTATTGCAGAATATTTTAGGGATCAGGGTAAGGATGTTCTTCTAATGATGGACTCCTTGACAAGATTCTCCATGGCACAAAGAGAGATTGGGTTGGCATCGGGAGAACCACCGGTTTCCAGAGGATATACTCCCAGTGTATATACCGAGATGCCAAAACTTTTAGAAAGAGCAGGTAATTCTGACAAGGGCTCAATAACCGGGCTATATACGGTATTAGTAGACGGCGATGATTTTAACGAACCGATCTCAGATACAGCAAGAAGTATATTAGACGGTCATATAATGCTTTCAAGAAAAATGGCTCATAAGAATCATTATCCTGCAATTGATATATTACAGAGCATCTCCCGTATAATGAGTCAAATCATTAGCGATGACCATAAAGAGGCGGTAGGAAGGCTAAAGAATGTTCTTGCCACATATCAGGATGCAGAGGATTTAATAAATATCGGAGCTTACAAAACAGGATCCAGTCCAGATATTGATTATGCAATCACTAAAATTCAGATGGTTAATGAGTTTCTTAAGCAGGAGGTTGTTGAAAAGCTTACATTTGAAGAGGAGATTGCCATGTTAAAGGAGATTTTTGAATAATAATGAAGAAATTTCGTTATAGCATGGAAAGTATATTAAAGATAAAGCTTAAGCTTGAGGATCAAGCAAAGCTCGCATATGCAGCAGCCAGAAACCGCCTTACCGCAGAGGAGGAAAAGCTTTATAATTTAGAGCTTAAAAAGTCTTCCTACGAGGAGGAGCAACGGAAGCACACCAACTGTAGGTTAAATATCAAGAAAATGAAACAGCTATCAGAAGCAATAGAAATTATGAAACAAAATATCAGACAGCAGATTGCGGTTGTAAAGACTGCCTCACAGCGTCTTGAGATTGCAAGAATCCGTCTAAATGATGCCATGATAGAGAGAAAGACCCAGGAAAAACTGAAGGAAAAGGCATGGCAGGAATACATGATGGAAGTCACTGCCGAAGAGCAGAAGGAGATTGACGAGCGCAACAGCTTTAACTATAACAGCTTTCTGCTTTATGAGGAGGATAGATAATGGCAAGGAGAAACAAGGCTGATGGGGTAGAAAAAGAAGGCAATAAGGTATTAACAGTCTTGATTGCCCTTTTGATAGCCATCATATGGTTCGCAATATTTGGACTTCTAATCAAATTTGACGTAGGAGGCTTTGGCTCCGGTGTTTTAAGACCTATTATAAAAGACATTCCACTTATTAACAGAATACTTCCGGATATATCTGAAGAACAGTTGGCATTTGAAAAAGACTATGCTTATAGCTCCCTGGCAGAGGCTGTAGCCAGGATTAAAGAGCTGGAGACCACTATTGAAGATATGGAGAATAAGAAGACTGATGATAGTACAGAGATAGCTGAATTATTAGCAGAGCTGAACAGACTCAAAATATTTGAAGAGAAGCAAGCCGAATTCGAAGAGAAAGAATATGAATTTGATAAGAAGGTAGTATTTGCAGAAGCAGCACCAAGTATAGAGGAATATAAGAAATTTTATGAAGACATTAACCCTAGCAATGCAGAGCAAATCTATAGGCAGGTAGTTGAACAGCTACAATATTCAGGAGCAATCCAAGAAAAAGCAAATATATATAAAAGTATGGATCCTGATGCTGCGGCAAGAATACTTGAAACTATGACGGCGGATGTGGAATCTGTAGCAAAGATTTTATTAGCTATGAAACCAAAGGAAAGTGCCGCTATCCTAGCAGAAATGGATTATGTGCTGGCTGCAAAGATAACAAAGAAAATGCTTGATATGGATGAAGAGAGACTGGCTAGCGAATAGTCTTACCTAGATCACACCGGGGAGTCTATAAGTATCCCTGTTGTAGATAAATATAGGTTGCATATGAATATAAGAAAACATATATTCATATGGTGGCCAAAGCGAAAGGAGGGATGAAATAGGATGATGACGCAAAGCATACCTATACAGGCTTCGGCTATAGTAAATGGAGCGGTAGGTTCTGCTAATTTTGCAAAGAGGTCCGGATTAAACGAATTTGAAATATTCCTTGCAGGCAGTATCAAAGGAGAGACAAAGATCACCGAAAGGGCTAACACCATCAAGGAGAATGCAAATAAAAATAATAGTCAAGACAGAATACAATCTAAAGATGGCAAAGAAAAGATTATTGGTCTTACAAAGGATAATAAGTCCGTAGGGTCTGACAAAAGCATGATATTTAGTCAGACAGTAGATAATGTGGCGAAAGATGATATGGAAGCCATGGACTTTAATGATTCAAATTTGTTTGTACAAATCATGACAATGCTTGGTCAAATTAAAAATGTTATTATGGAAGAATTAGAGCTGACACCTGAAGAACTTGATACTATGATGGCAGATTTAGGACTGGAGCTGTCAGATTTAACAAATCCGCAGGCAATAATGCAATTAGTAATGGCAGATAAGGGTAGCTCGGACCCCTTTGCTCTTCTTATGGATGAGCAGCTGGGAGATAGCTTCAAAAACCTTCTTGCATCGGTGAATGATATCGTAAGAGAAGCTAACTTGAAGCTTACCGATGAAGAGATTAAGCTGATAGTGCAAGAGAGTTCAGAAAGTGATGTCAGCCAAGCAATAATCGGGGCAGATGAAAGCGAGACCCTACAACCTTTAGTAGGCTCTAAACAGGCTGAAGATGAGACAGCCGAAGGCAAGGATAAAGTTATCAGATACCAAGCTAGATCAGAGGATAGCCAAATCAGCGACCTAAGACCTGTAATAGTAGCAAAGGGCGAAAGTGATTTAAAAGACAACAATGACCACAAAGCAGAATCTGATAGGACTGACGGATTTGAAGCCTTTCTCGATAAGCTGAGTACAAATTATAATAATCCAAGCCTAGAGTTTACAAACGATAATGTTAGACTTTATGATATTAGGGAAATTGCACAGCAGATTATCGATCAGATTCGAGTAATAATTAAGCCAGAACAGACTACAATGGAGCTTCAACTTAATCCGGAGCATCTAGGCAAGGTAAATCTAACAATCAGTTCTAGGGAAGGCGTAATGACAGCACATTTTGCCGTACAAAACGACCTGGCCAAGGAAGCGATAGAAGGACAACTGATTACACTTAAAGACACACTTGCCCAGCAAGGAATCAAAGTAGAGACCATTGAAGTAACGGTAGCCAGCTATACTTTTGACCAGAAAAGCCCGTCCGATGATGCAGAGCAAATGATGCATAAGAAGCAAAAAAGCGGGCATAAGATCACCTTCGAAGAAGCTGTAGCCATGAGCGAAGAACCCTTAGAGGAAGCCGAAACCATTCTCACAGGCACCACGGGTTATACAATTAACTACACGGCATAGCATTAGAGTAATTTATAAGGAGGAAAGCCATGAGTGATTTAATTAAAACAGTTAAAAATGGCGTGATTGATCAGGTTAATAAAGCAGCTACCAAAGAAAAGACAGCAAAGAATGAACTTGGTAAGGATGCATTTTTACAGCTTCTGGTAACACAGATGAAGTATCAAGATCCACTTAATCCAAGCTCCAACACCGAGTATATATCCCAGTTGGCAACATTTTCACAATTGGAACAGATGCAGAATCTTAGTGCAATATCCTCGAATTCACAGGCTCTTAGCCTAGTGGGCAAGAATGTCATAATAAGGACAAAGAGTGAGACCGGCACCATTACAGATGTTGGCGGTAAAGTGGATTTCGTAAACATGAATAAAGGCAAGGCACGCATATCCATTAACGGCAAACTTTATTCAGTTGATGATCTTGATAGTGTCATAGACGATACCTATATTCTTGAAAAGGGACGCCCTCGAATAATTGAGAAGGTAGACTTGGAATATGATGCAAATGATCCTGCAGATTTAAGCTTTAATGTACATATGGGTGAAGGAGACTCCACCGCAGATGATGTGGCAATATTGATAGACCAGACCTTACTTGATCCTTCGGTTATAAGCTTGAAGGACAACAAGATAACCATATCAAAATCTGTATTTAAGGATGCACCAAACGGGACTTATAAGGTAACAGTAATATTTAATGATATTCTATTAACCACAGCAAAGGATATGGTAAGTATTACAGTTAAGAACAACCAAGAAG
>SHOH01000079.1:0-2769 GCA_004294845.1 Anaerolineaceae bacterium | reverse complement strand
GAAGAACCGGAAGGATCTGAAGAATCCGGAGATGATGATAACTAGGTTATAATTTTCGCACAGTTTTGTTTGCCGCTAAAGCGGCAGATGGAGGTTACAATGAATAACATGCCTTTGAACAAGATACCTTCCCAGCTACCTGTAGCCAACAGACTTAGCGGTAATACAATACCCAAGCCTGTAGCAGGGATACCCTTTCATGAGATACTGAAGGAGAAACAAACCGGTATAGATCTAAAGTTCTCAAAGCATGCCAATGAAAGGCTTGCAAGTAGAAATATCGATCTTACAGACGAGCAGTACAGACGGCTGGAAACCGGAGCCATGAGGGCTTACGAGAAAGGGATAAATGAATCACTGGTGATGGTAGACAACCTAGCATTTATCGTAAATATTAAAAACAGCACAGTTATTACAGCGGTAAATGAAGGAGAAGAGAAAATTTTTACAAATATTGACGGTGCTGTAATCATATAATGCCGGACCTTTTGGAGGCTTCTATCCATGACTGACAGATTGGATAAAGATGATTACATAGCATATTTAGGAGGTCATTTATTATGATGAGATCATTGTTTTCTGGTGTATCAGGTTTAAAAGTTCACCAGACTAGAATGGACGTAATAGGTAACAACATTTCTAATGTAAATACGATAGGCTTTAAATCAAGCTCAGTTACTTTTTCCGATGTATTTTATCAAACGACACAAAGTTCATCGGGACCCAACGCAGCAACAGGTACTACCGGACGTAATGCCATGCAAATCGGACTTGGATCAAATGTTGCATCAATTACTTCATCTATAGGTACTACCGGTGCATCACAAAGAACCGATAACCCATTTGACGTTATGATTGAGGGTGAGGGCTTCTTTATTGTAAATTATGGCGGAACAAACTATTTTACCAAAGCAGGTTCATTTGGTGTAGATGCTTACGGTACTTTATGTACAGCCGCAGGCGCTCAGGTTATGGGATGGCAGGTTGATCCAATGGATCCTACCAAGACTGTGGCAGACATGGTTTCACCGCTAAACATAATGTCACCGGAGAATCTATATGCGAATCCTGAAGCTACAACAGCAGCATATGTATCCGGAAATATTGACAGCAAGGATACTCAGATTGCATATAATGCAACCGGTAAGATGGTAAACTTAAGTTTCTTTGATAATATGGGACACAGCTATAAGGCAGATATCAGAGTAAGACAGACTGCTGATGAAGGCACTAATGTATATGCTGTGGATGTAATCGATATTAAGGATGAGAAAGGTAAATCCATATTTGTTATTGAAGAAGTGGACGAAGACGGTAATGTTACATATGATGCGTCAGGTATTACCAGAATTACCTTTGGTGATGCCCAATATAATGCCACAGTTGATCAGACTACAGGTAATGTTACCCTAACTGCTACTGAAAGTGTATTACTCACATTTAACGGCTCGAACGGTGCTTTTGTAAGCATAGGTGACGGAGATACCGACTCTTCTAATGACAGCGTTGCTCTAACTATAGTAGCTGATGCTGGAGGGGCCAATCCCTTTAGACCGATTGATGTAAACTTCTCCAAGGTTACCATGTATTCTAACAGTGGTAATTCATCACTGGAGGCCAACAAGGGCAGTCTGGCGGGTATCGGAGCTGGAAAACAGGTAGGTAATATGACAGGTATTAGTATTGATGCTTCCGGTAAAATATACGGCAAATACGATAACGGTGACAGCAGGCTCTTAGGACAGATAGCCGTAGCATCATTTTCCAATCCTGCCGGTTTAGAAGCTATCGGAAACAGTATGTTTGCAGCTACTCAGAACTCCGGTGATTTTGACGGAATAGGTCAAGATCCCACCCAGGGCGGTGGCAGCCTTACAACAGGCGTTTTGGAAATGTCTAATGTGGATTTATCAGCACAGTTTACAGATATGATTACCACACAGAGAGGCTTCCAAGCAAATTCAAGAATTATAACGACATCAGATACTCTATTAGAGGAACTGATAAATCTTAAGAGATAGTTAGCCATATATCAGTATTGATGGGTGGCAGTAATGCTGCCACCCATAATAATATAAGTATAAAAGGAAAAAACGTCCTATTATATAGTCAGTGATGGGAGGGATTATAATGATTGAAGTTACAAGGCTTAATGATAGCAAGCTGACAATTAATGCTGAACTAATTGAACGAGTAGAAGAACTTCCTGATACAGTCATTAAATTAACTACCGGTAACAAAATAATAGTAAAAGAAAGTAGACAAGAGATAAAAGATTTAGTAACATTATACAAAAAAGAGATATTATGTAGAGATTTGTAGAATACTGGCAAATTTACAAGAATGGAAGGTGGCAGGTTTGGATATAGCGTCCATTATAGGATTGGTATTGTGTGTAACTGTAGTTATATTTGGTATAGTGTATGGGCAGGATTTTTCGGTTATAGGAAATTTCTATGATCCACCGTCAATATTGATAACCTTCGGTGGCGCCTTTTGCTGCATGCTTATTATGGCACCGAATTTGAAAACATATTTGAGCTATCTGAAAAGTTTTACACTGATTTTAAAGGTTCATCTTACTAACGAAGAGGAGACTATAAGACAGATTATTACTCTATCTAACATTGCCAGAAAGGAAGGTCTTCTAGCTCTTGAGGAGGCTGCCAACGGAATAGATGATGAATTTTTAAAAAAAGGAGTTCTCTTAATCGTAGACGGTACCGATCCTGAGCTGGTAAGAAGTATCTTAGAAACAGAGCTTAATTG
>SHOH01000078.1:12101-13917 GCA_004294845.1 Anaerolineaceae bacterium | reverse complement strand
AAAATTCCCCAAAAGCCTGAGAAATATAAATCTTAGACTTTGGGGAAGTTTTTATTCTAATTAAAAGGGATTAATAGCTCTTTTAACATAGGTTGTATGAAGGATATCATGTGCCTTATGGCTTCCAGGTGCTTCTAAGAATTCCTCGTACAATTTTTTTATCGAGGTATTTTCATGAGACTTTCTGATAGGCATGGATGCATCCTGATCATAGAGAGCCTTTGCGCGCAAGGTTCTGATATCCGTATTATTTCTAACACTTGCCGGTTGCTGTGGCTGGCCGCCACCATTGACACATCCACCAGGACATCCCATAATCTCAACGAAGTGATACTGGGAATTGCCGGATCTTATTTCATCTAATATAACCTTTGCATTATTAAGTCCTGATGCTACGGCTACGTTAACATCCAGTCCTGCCACATGATAGGTTGCTTTCTTAATTCCCTCGACACCTCTAACCTCTGTAAATTCTGGATTAGGAAGCTCTTCATTACTTAAGGTTTCAACAGCTGTTCGAAGTGCGGCCTCCATAACACCACCGGTAGCACCAAATATAACTGCGGCACCTGTAGAATGTCCCAAGGGATCGTCAAAATCCTCGTCGGGCAGTGACAGGAAGTTTAAGCCAACCCGTTCTATCATTCTGGCAAGTTCTCTTGTGGTGATTGATATATCTACATCCGGTACACCGGCTGCATTCTGATCATCACGGCCTATTTCAAATTTCTTGGCGGTACATGGCATAATACTGACCATAACTATATTTTCAGGGTCAAGACCCATCTTCTTAGCATAATATGTCTTTGTAATCGCTCCAAACATCTGCTGTGGTGATTTGCAGCTTGATAGATTATCAAGCATATCAGGATAATAATGCTCACAGTATTTAATCCATCCGGGTGAACAGGATGTAATAAGTGGAAGAGTTCCGCCGTTTTGTACGCGGTTTATAAATTCCGTTGCTTCTTCCATAATTGTAAGATCTGCTGCAAAATCTGTGTCAAATACCTTATCAAAGCCAAGGCGACGAAGAGCTGCAACCATCTTACCCTGAACATTAGTGCCGATTGGAAGTCCGAAAGCTTCTCCTAAGGCAGCACGTACCGCGGGTGCGGTCTGCACAACAACATATTTTTCGGGATTATTGATTGCCTCGAATACCTCATTGGTATAATCCTTTTCATATAATGCACCTGTAGGACATACTGCTATACATTGTCCGCATGACACACAGCTGGTTTCGCCAAGACCTAGGTCAAATGCACAGGCGATATTGGTTGTAAAACCTCTCTCATTTGCACCGATTACTCCTATGCCCTGTACATGCTCACAAACCGCAGAGCAACGACGACATAGAATACACTTATTGTTATCCCTTACCATATGGGCTGAGGAGTTATCTATTTCATAATAATTGCGTTCGCCCTCATATACAGTCTCATCTTCAACCTTTAGGTCATAGCATAGTTTTTGAAGCTCACAATTCCCGCTTCTAACGCAGGATAGGCACTTTCTGTCGTGGTCAGAAAGAATAAGCTCCAAAGTCTGTCTGCGGGAAGCCAGAACTTTTGGAGAATCGGTTCTTACCTCCATACCATCTGATACCGGATACATACATGAAGCCACAAGGCTTCTAGCTCCTTTAACCTCTACGACACAGATACGACATGCACCAATTTCATTGATTTCCTTTAGGAAGCAAAGAGTAGGGATTTCAATGTGTGCCAGTCGGGCTGCTTCTAAGATAGTGGTACCCATAGGAACCTTTAAGGATATACCATTTATTTTAACATTAACAGTTTCCATACTAACC
>SHOH01000078.1:8683-12001 GCA_004294845.1 Anaerolineaceae bacterium | reverse complement strand
CCTCCATTCTAGCGTATCGATATAGCACCAAAGCGGCATTTATCTTTACATACACCACACTTGATACACTTATTTTGATCAATGACATGTGCTTCCTTAACCTTACCGCTTATAGCATCGCTCGGACAGCTCCTTGAGCATAAGGTACAGCCCTTACATAGGTCTGCTTCAATTACATAGGATAGCAGAGCCTTACATACACCGGCAGGGCATTTTCTATCTACAACATGAGCTATATATTCATCTTTAAAGAAATGTAGAGTTGATAACACCGGATTCGGTGCACTTTGTCCCAGCCCACAGAGAGAATTCTCGTGAATATACTTGCACAAGACCTCAAGCTTATCAAGATCCTCCATAGTACCGTTGCCCGCTGTGATTTTCTCTAATATTTCATATAGACGCTTTGTACCGACACGGCATGGTGTACATTTTCCGCAGGATTCGTCTACGGTAAACTCAAGGAAAAACTTTGCGATATCTACCATGCAGTTTTCTTCATCCATAACAATAAGTCCGCCTGAGCCCATCATAGAGCCGATTTCAAGCAGGTTATCATAGTCAATCGGAATATCATAATGGCTAGAAGGGATACACCCGCCGGAGGGACCGCCTGTCTGTGCCGCCTTAAATTTCTTTCCACCTGGAATTCCGCCTCCGATTTCCTCAACAACTTCACGAAGGGTTGTTCCCATAGGTATCTCAACTAAACCTGTATTATTTATTTTTCCTCCTAGAGCAAATACCTTTGTTCCCTTGGCCTTCTCTGTTCCCATGGAGCTAAACCAATCAGAACCATTAAGAATTATAGGTGGAATATTTGCATAGGTTTCAACATTATTAAGTATAGTAGGCTTCTGGAATAGTCCCTTTTGTGCAGGAAAAGGAGGACGGGGGCGGGGTTCGCCTCGATTGCCTTCTATGGAGGTTAATAAAGCTGTTTCCTCACCACATACAAATGCGCCGGCTCCTAGCCTAAGCTCAATATCAAAATTAAAATCAGTTCCGAATATATTGTTACCAAGCAAGCCGTATTCTCTTGCTTGATTGATTGCTATAGTTAATCTATCAACAGCAATAGGATATTCAGCACGGATATAGATATAACCCATAGAAGCACCGATTGCATATCCTGCGATTGCCATAGCTTCTAATACAACGTGGGGATCACCCTCTAATACTGAACGATCCATAAATGCACCGGGATCGCCCTCGTCTGCATTACAGCAGACATATTTCTGGTCGGCATCATTACCCTTAGCTAGCTTCCATTTAAGACCGGTAGGAAATCCGCCGCCGCCTCTACCTCTTAGGCCACTGTCTAAAATAATTTGAATAACCTGTTCGGGTGTGTACTTTGTTAGTGCCAGCCCTAATGCTTCATAACCGTTGGTTGCTATATACTCATCAATGCTTTCAGGATTAATAACACCACAGTTACGAAGAGCGATTCTATGTTGTTTTTTGTAAAAATTAGTTTCATTTATTGATGTTATACCTTCTTCGGTTACGGTTTCATCATAAACTAATCTCGTTACAATACGTCCCTTTAGAAGATGCTCATTAACTATTTCGGGAACATCCTCGGGCTTTACCATGGAATAAAAGGTTGCTTCCGGGTAAATAACAATAATAGGACCTAAAGCACACAATCCATGGCAACCGGTTTGTACAACCGACACTTCTTTTTCTAGGCTTGCTTTCTTTATTTCTTTATTTAAGGCTTCCAAGACCTTTGGAGTTCCGGAGGAAGTACACCCGGTTCCACCACAGACTAATACATGTGAACGATACATAATGTGACCTCCTTTGGTTATCCGATCATCTCGGAAATAGTATATTTACTCACTATTTGACCACGGACTATATGCTGATCTACTACCTCGAGTGCTTTTTCCGGAGTCATATTTACATAGGTTACTTTATCCTTGCCGGGTTCAACAATCTCGACAATAGGCTCATACTGGCATAGCCCTATACATCCGGTTTGAGTTACCATTACATTTGTTAAACCTTTTTCCTGTATGATATCTGAAAGAGCGACAAGTACAGGTCTTGCACCACTGGCAATACCACAGGTAGCCATACCGACTACGATACGGGTCTGGTTACTGTCTTCCTTCCGTAGACCCATCTGTGCCTGCATAGTCTCTCGGATTGCTTTTAACTCTTCTAGAGATTTCATCTGCTTTCCTCCTTTTATTTAAGCCGTGATAGTGGCTAAGATTAATTTCCGCCATCTACTTCCTCTTGATTTTCTTTAAGAAAACTGCGTATAAATTCTGCAACCTCCGGCCTATCAAACTGAACATCACCAAGAATCTGCCGAAGGTTTCTGGTATCCAGCTGATATTCTTTGCCCTCACATTCATAAATGTAAAGAAAATCAATACTTTGGTTAGCCATTATCAATGCGTATATAGTGGAACATATATCTCCTAAAGGCATTCTATCAATATGTGATAGGCCAAAGGAGGCATTAATTATAGTACTCTTATAAGGTATGGATTCTATTACTATACTCCCACCTGTTATTTCTGCGGCTTGTTTTAAGAATGGAATTCCAAGTCCCACATCTCTTGTGTTACGCGTTGTGAAGAAGGGATCCCCTACCTTGGAAATCTGCTCATCAGTCATGCCGCGACCGTTATCGGTTATTTTTACTGTAAGTTGATCTTTTTCCTTATAAATGCGAACCTCGATTATAACTAAGTCCGCTCCGGCACTTATTGAATTATTTGCTATATCTAATATATTTAAAGAAATTTCCGGCAGCATCTTATTTGTATTTCGCAAGGATACCTTCAACATCATCCGCTGTGATTTTTCCATACACATCGTCGTTAATCATCATTACAGGAGCTAAGCCGCATGCTCCAATACAACGACAGGAATCCAAGGAGAATTTTCCGTCAGGTGTACATTCACCATCAGAAATATTTAATAACTCTTTAAGCTTAATTAAAATATCACCTGCGCCCTTTACATAGCATGCTGTTCCCAAACATATTGAAACTACATATTTTCCTTTGGGACTCAGAGAAAATTGGGAATAAAAAGTGGCAATACCATATATTTTTTCCAATGGAATGTCCATTTCGTTTGAAATTATGGATTGAACTTCAATAGGTAGATAACCATATATCTCTTGGGCTTTCTGCATTATGGGCATCAATGCGCCTTTTTCGTTTTTGTGATCTTCAATAACTTTTAGTAACTTGCTATACTGCTCATTTGTTCCCGCAAATGGCACTGTACTTTGTTTCACACCCATGACATATCCTCCTTGTTAATTATTTGTCAATTTAGAATAAGTTT
>SHOH01000078.1:0-8583 GCA_004294845.1 Anaerolineaceae bacterium | reverse complement strand
TTCACACCCATGACATATCCTCCTTGTTAATTATTTGTCAATTTAGAATAAGTTTCTCTAGTATCTAAACAGATTAGGGGCGAAAATGCTAAGCATTTTCGCTCGCACAAAAGTTCAGCGAAGCTGAACTAATCTGCTTATGCGCGAATATTATAACATGAGATTGTTAAAAAATCTACAATAAAAACTCACAAGGAAAAATTTAATTCTTACCTTGTTATATGCAATGTGTATAAAGAAAATATGAGCTTATTTGACATATCAAATATGGCTTACAATAACAGTAAACAAAGGGAATTCTTAGGGGTTTATCTTCTCTGTGATTGTAATTGAAAACATTTTGTATTATAATTAGATACACGTCTACATATTTTTATTGAATAGGAAAGGTGCAAAAATATGAGCGAAAATCAAACAATTAATATAGACCAGATGTTAAGCGTCTTACCAGGTGGGTTTTTGAGGATCGCACTGGATGATGAGCTTACCATTATTTATGCGACGGATACATTCTATAATCTTATTGAAATGGATAATAGTAAGCAAGCAAAACCACCCAAATCCATATTTAAGACAGTTTATTCGGCTGATATCATTTACTATACTCAGCAGATTGCAGCAGGAAAACAGAAGAAGGACAATCAGTTTCTCTTGTTTTATAGAGTGCTTCAAAAGAACGGTGAATTGAAGTGGATTATGATTAACGGAAGTAAGACCGATGAAGTGTACCAGAAGCAGAACAAAACCTATCCAATATACTTTTGTATAGCGCTGGATGTATCTGAGCATATGATAGATTATAGAAAGCTGGAGCAGGAATTAGATTATCATCTCACCATATTGGAACTCTCAAAAGAGTTGTTCTTCGAATATGTAATTGCAACAGATACCCTAACATTTTCAGAACTGTTTCGTGAGGTATTCGGTAAAGAATCAGTAATGAAGGACTTCAGCAAAAAACTTGAAAAAACCAAGTTAATCCATGCAGATGACTTACCGGGAGTAATAAGGATATATAAAAGCATGATGAGTGGTAAGAAGCAGGCTCGAATTGAGTTTCGAATGACAACAAAGGATGGTGATATAGCTTGGTATGTTTGCTATGCATCTATAATTTTTGATGATAATAAAAATCCCTTTAAGGTAGTAGGAAAATTATCCATAATATGCTCAAAACAAGGTGATAAAAAAGCATCTCCTGAGGTCAACTTTGATTCTCTAACAAGGTTATATACTAAAGACAGTGCGGAAGATATGATTGTTGACAGTATGCTTAATCAAGATTCTGAAGCCATATCCGCGCTTTTCTTATGTGAGGTTCGTAACTATAAAGGGTTAAATGAAGTTGTACGCATAGTTGATGGAGAGAATGTCTTAGTCTCTATAGCAGGTGTTTTAAAGAGGCTGTTTAGGAGAACCGATGTTATTGGCAGAATGGGTTTAGGAGATTTTGTGGTTTATATGAAGGACATTAGATCAGAAAGAAATGCCTATGAAAAGGCTGAGTATATCTGTAGAGAGGTTAACAACTTATATTCATATGATTATAATAAAAATGGAGTCATTATAAGCATAGGAGTTGTTTTAATCAAAGGACAAACGGATTATTCTCTGGCATTTTCAAATGCAAAATCAGCACTTGTTATGGCAAAGAAGGATAGTAGTAACAGTTCATTCGAGATTTTTTATCCCTCGCTTAATAAATAGAGGATTTTATAGATAGGAGATATTGTATAGATGACTATTAAGGATGTAAAGGATGCTCTGGGAGCAAGATATGTATGTGGAGAGGAGCTACAAGATACTGAGGTTCATGCTGCCTGTGGCTCGGATATGATGAGTGATGTCCTGGCCTTTATGAAAGATAGATCTGTGCTGCTAACCGGATTATGTAATCCACAGGTTATACGCACTGCAGAGATGATGGATATAGTATGTATTGTATTTGTAAGAGGAAAAAAACCTGATGATACGATGATAGAAATGGCAAGGGAAAGGGATATTGTTCTTCTATGCAGTGGACACAGGATGTTTTCAGCATGTGGTTTGTTATATGAGAAGGGTTTACGTGGAGGATCACCGTATCGATGAATGAGAAGATAATACTAAACTATAATGTGGATTCTGATGATTTTACCAGGGCAGGAGAGGCATCCGGTAATGTGAAAAGAAATCTTAAGCTGATGGGTGTGGATCCTGATATTGTGAGAAGGGTTGCCATTTCCTTATATGAAGGAGAAATCAACATGGTAATTCATTCTAATGGCGGAGCAATTGAAGTAATCATTTCACCGACCGAGATAGAAATGATATTAAAAGATGAAGGTCCCGGTATTGAAGATACTGAGCTTGCTATGCAAGCTGGATACTCCACGGCTCCGGACAATATAAGATCACTGGGCTTTGGTGCAGGCATGGGACTTCCTAATATGAAAAAAAATTCTGATGAGCTTAAGATTGAAAGCAAGGTCGGAGTAGGAACAACAGTGACGATGAAAGTATTTATCTCATAGATTTAGATTTATTACTGTTTTGATATATGCATTGTACTATATTTAGTTTAGTTAATATAACAAGAGATCATTTGGACTATAAAATGGAGCGAGAGCATGGGTGAATTTTTTACTTCAGTATATTTAAAAGATGAGCGATGTATGGGATGCATTAATTGTATAAAGCGATGTCCCACACAGGCAATTAGAGTCAGAGACGGCAAAGCCTTTATAATAAAGGAATTCTGTATTGATTGTGGAGAATGTATTCGTATATGCCCCCATCATGCTAAGGAGGCCACCTATGATTCTCCTAAGATAATGGAACAATTTGAGTATAATGTGGCTCTTCCTGCACCATCTCTATATGGACAATTCAACAACCTTGATGATGTTAATATCGTGCTAACTGCTTTTAAAAGGATGGGCTTTGATGATGTCTATGAGGTAAGCAGTGCTGCAGAGATAGTGTCGGAGTTAACCAGGAAGTATGTTGCTGAGAATAAAGACAAATGGCCTATTATAAGTACTGCTTGTCCGACGGTCGTCAGGTTGATTCAGATTAGATTTCCCAATCTTATTGAACATCTTCTTCCTATATATGCACCTGTAGATCTTGCCGCCATCAATGCCAGGAAAAAAGCAATGAGTAAGACCGGTCTATCCTCAGATAAGATAGGAATTATCTTTATTTCTCCTTGTCCAGCTAAAGTAACTGCGGTGAAATCACCTATTGGTACCCCAAAAAGTGATATTGACGGTGTACTGGCGATGAAGGAGATTTATACAATACTGCTACCGCATATGAAGGAAAGCATGAATAATGTTGAAGACATCTGTAGATCCGGAAGGATTGGAATCGGCTGGGGAAGCAGTGGAGGAGAAGCAGGTGCCTTGCTTATGGAGAATTATCTGGCTGCCGATGGTATTGAGAATGTTATAAGAGTGCTTGATGATCTTGAAGATCAAAAGCTTGAACAACTGGAATTCATAGAATTAAATGCATGCTCCGGAGGATGCGTCGGGGGAGTATTGACTGTTGAGAATCCATACGCTGCCAAGGTAAAGCTAAAGCGTCTTAGAAAATATCTTCCCGTTGCAGGTACACATTTTAATGATAATGAAGATAATGATACATTCTGGACTGAGGATGTACCATATGAACCGGTTTTTAAGATTGGCAACAATATGCATGATAGTATTAAGAAAATGGCGAGAGTAGAAGAGCTGTGTGAGAAATTTCCTGATCTTGATTGTGGCTCCTGTGGGGCTCCTAGCTGTAAAGCTTTAGCAGAAGACATAGTCCGTGGAGTAGCCAAAGAAGAGGATTGTATACATATTCTTAAGGATTATATTCACAGATTATCAGGAGAGCTTTCAAGACTAGACGGAAAGAGATAATAAATAATGGAGCTTTATTCAGGTTTGTTTATCTTGGATAAAATTAATATTCTAATATATAGGGAGGAAAGCCATGTTATTAGGGAGCTTTATAGAGGCTATAAGTGAATTTGAAGTATTGAACAAAGGATATGATCTTGATAGAGAGGTAAGGGTTCCATATTGCTGTGATTTACTTAGTATTGCCATGGGAAGAATGCCGCAGGGTGCCGCATGGGTTACAGTGATGGCAAATACTAATGCTCTGGCAGTGGCATCTCTTGCAGAAGCAGCATGCATAATTCTTGCAGAGGGAAGCAGGCTTAATGAAGCGGATATAGCAAAGGCAAAGGAGAAGGGCATAACTGTACTTGCTACCGAGCTTCCGGTTTTTGATGCAGCCCTGCTGATTTATAATAGACTCCATGATTAAGCTGTCCTATGATCTTCATATCCACTCCTGTCTGTCACCCTGTGGGGCTGAGGATATGACTCCTGCCAACATAGTGAATATGGCTAAGTTAATAGGATTGGAAGTAATTGCCGTAACGGATCACAATTCATGTAGAAACCTTCCGGCTCTTGATAGCTATGCCAAAAAAAATAATATTATCGCCATATTTGGAATGGAGCTATGCACAATGGAGGAAGTCCATGTGCTTTGTTTTTTTGAGGCACTAGAAAATGCCATGTCATTTGACAGATATGTATATGAAAGACTTATAAAGATAGCTAATAAGAAAAATATATTTGGCAGACAGGAAATATATAATGACGAGGATATAAAGATTGGAGAGGAAGCCAATTTATTAATAAACGCAGCAGATATATCCTTTAATAATCTGGACAAATTAATGAAGATGTATAATGGAGTCTATATTCCGGCTCATGTGGATAAAGGTTCAAACAGTCTATTATCCAACCTCGGCTTTGTTCCTCCTGATTCAGAATTTGAATGTGTGGAAATTCATGATATTCAGAAGGCTGATGAACTTTGTATAATGCACCCATATTTTGCAAAGTGTAATATTATAACGAATTCAGATGCTCATACCTTAGTAGAAATCAATGATTCGGTTAATTTTCTTAATGTAAGAGAAAGAAGCAGTGAGGCAGTGCTTGAAGCCCTAATCCATGTACAGACATGATGAAACATGAAAATCTACTATTAATATTAATACATTCAGCAAAACTTAAGATTATAAGATTTGAAGCAATTATTATTTTAACTTGTAATCTGGTAATCTTGTGATATACTAATTTTCAAGATAAGCAGATTAGTCCAAGGTAAATACTACATTTTATGTAACATTCCTTTTATGTTACAATAAAATGTAGGGTTTACTTTGGATAAGTGCAACATAAATCGGTTCAGCTTTGCTGAACCTTTGGAGGAAACGAAGTTTCCGAGTTACTAATCTGCATATTATTAATAATTATAAAGGAGTTTAGATATGGAATTAGTAGAAATCAGGCATTTATACCGTAACAAAGAGCAATATATCGGAAAAAAAATAACGGTTGGAGGATGGATTCGCAGCGTAAGAGACTCTAAGACCTTTGGTTTTATAGTGCTTCATGACGGAACCTATTTTGATACATTACAGGTGGTCTATCATGATAAGATGAATAATTTTGCGGAAATATCAAAGCTAAATGTGGGCTCTGCAATCGTTGTTACCGGTGAACTGGTTGCTACTCCGGATGCTAAGCAGCCTTTTGAGATTCAGGCTGAGGAAATAATGGTTGAGGGAACCTCAACGCCTGATTATCCACTTCAAAAGAAGAGGCATACCTTAGAATATTTGAGGACTATAACTCATCTAAGACCCAGAACAAATACATTCCAAGCAGTCTTTCGTGTACGTTCTCTTATAGCCTATGCAATCCATAAGTTTTTCCAAGAAAGAGGTTTCATCTATGTGCATACGCCAATCATTACCGGAAGTGATGCTGAGGGAGCAGGTGAAATGTTTAGAGTCACAACTCTTGATATAGACAATCCACCAAGAACAAAGGATGGTAAGGTGGATGATTCAGAGGATTTCTTTGGCAAGGAGACTAATCTTACAGTAAGCGGACAGCTTAATGGTGAGACCTATGCCATGGCATTTAAGAATATCTATACATTTGGACCGACATTTCGTGCCGAGAATTCTAATACTACCCGACATGCAGCAGAGTTCTGGATGATAGAGCCTGAGATTGTATTTGCAGATTTAAAGGATAATATGGATTTGGCCGAAAAGATGTTAAAATACATTATTAACTATGTAATGGAGCATGCGCCTGAGGAAATGAATTTCTTCAATCAGTTCGTTGATAAGGGACTGCTAGAGAGGTTGCAGCATGTTGCAAATTCTGAATTTGGTTATGTGACATATACAGATGCAATTGAGATATTAGAAAAGAATAATGACAACTTTGATTATAAAGTATTCTGGGGCTGTGACCTTCAGACTGAGCATGAACGCTACCTTACAGAGCAGATATATAAGAAGCCGGTATTCGTAACAGATTATCCTAAGGACATTAAAGCCTTCTATATGAAGATGAACGAGGATAATAAGACTGTAGCAGCCATGGATCTCTTGGTGCCGGGGATTGGTGAAATCATCGGTGGTAGCCAGAGGGAAGATGATTATGACAAGCTGGTTAAACGTATTGATGAGATGAAGCTGAACAAAGAGGATTATGAATTTTATCTAGACCTTAGAAAATATGGTTCAGCAAGGCATGCAGGATATGGCCTAGGCTTTGAGCGTTGTGTTATGTATCTGACAGGTATGAGCAATATTCGTGACGTGGTTCCATTTCCTAGGACAGTAGGAAATTGCGAATTATAAGAATTAACAAATAAGGTTATAAAGTATTAGGAGAAGGCTTCTCTCATCGAGAAATCTTCTCCTTATTTATGTAATAGGAAATTGCATCCTATTACATAAAACGCTCCGCTAAGGATGCGCACTCGCGCGTAATGTATATGTTCGCATATGCTCACCGCGTCTCGGCAAAGCTTGCGTAGCAAGCTTATAGAGTTTCGGAAGCGAAACTCTTTCTTGCTTTTTCTATAAATGAATTTTAGTCCTTCTGGCTGGTTCGAAATGGTGCTAGAGGTATCCCATTTGTTCCAAATATGTTTACCTCTCCATAATTAGTCCAACAGTATCTTGCATAAACCGGATTTATTACATCCTCTGATTTAAGAAAAATGGTATTGTTCCGGATGGAGGCATGGGCTTTTTTATACTGTTTATCTTCCCCGGCAATCTCAAAACCTGATGCATGACCTTGAACGATAAATCCATCTTCTGCATAATTAAAATATAATTCGATTCCGCCATTATTATATATAAAGTTTTTATATATGGGTCCAAAGGCTTTCTCTTCTTCAAGTCTTTCATAAACATTATAAAGTGCTTGCAATGCCAACCTTTCTCCCACCGGTGCTTTATCCTTAGGGTGTATCTCATTAAATTCTCCGCAATCAAGGATCACAGCTATTCCTGTATTCTTCACCGTTTGATATGTTCTCATCTGGGCTTCTCGTATCAGGCACCAATGTTTATAGTCAGGATCCGCCTCATATCGATGCATCGGTAGCTGAACAAAGAGAAAAGGTAACCTGTCATCCTCCCAGTCCTCTCTCCACTGACGGATTAAACGGGTTAGTAGTTTTTGATAAAAATGTGGCTTATGATCATCGCTTTCACCCTGGTAGTAGATAAAGCCGGAAAGAGTATATGGCATGATTCTCTGCAGCATACATTGATAAAGTCCAGTAGGCCGAAAAGGACTGTAACTGTTTATCGGCCCCGGATACCTATTTGGACCACAGAGATCTAAAACTTCATTCCATTTTATCTTAGGATTTTCTTTATAGCAGAGTGTAACTCGCTTATCCCAGTTCTCCTGATAGGTTATGTACTCCTGATAATCTTCTTTCTGTTCCTCCAGAGTCTTCTCTGCATTATTCCGATCATATTCTTCAAGGTAAGACCTAAGTTCCCGGTCTTCCTCTAAGCTTTCCCTGCTCATCCACGCGCTGGCAGAAGTTCCGCCCCAATTGCAACCGATAATGCCAACCGTAACTCCCAATTCCTTAGCTAACTTCCTGCCAAAGAAATATCCGACGGCTGACCAAGCCTTGGTACCCTTATCTCCAAACACTTCCCAAGAGGAGGCAGACTCGGTTTCATAAAAATGTTCGTCTTGGTAGGCATTTTTGGGGGTATAATAGAATCTGACCTGAGGATTTATATCCTTATGTAATACATCCTCTCCACCAGTGCAGTTTTGTAGCTCAAACTCCATATTGGACTGCCCACCTGCCAACCATACCTCACCGATCGCTATGTCACGAAATGTAATAACCTTATCATTACAGGATATACTCATCTCATATCCAAGGCCTGCCTCCATCGGAGGTAAAACAGCCATCCAGCGTTCCTGTCTTACCTTCGTTTCAACTGTAAATCCTCGAAATGAAACGGTAACAATAGAATTATCTTTTCCCCAGCCGAATACTTTTATATTCTTATTCCGTTGAAGAACCATATGATCACTAAATACTGCTGCAACATTAAATTCTTCCATATTTATCTCCCCCCAGCATAATCCTATAATTTATATTATTTTCGTTCTATAAGCAAAGAACTAACAATAGAAATAGCTTTAATATTCTTTAAATATAATATGCTTTACCTTATCT
>SHOH01000213.1 GCA_004294845.1 Anaerolineaceae bacterium | reverse complement strand
GAATAAGTGATTAATCTATAGATTCAAGGAGAAAATAAAAATAAGGATATAATAATATAAGCCGAATAGCGTTTTAGCTCGGCTTATGTATTTTATGGACACAAGAAGAACACTCGTGACTTTAGTCATGAGAGGTTCAAGCTTTCTTGACTCATAATAAGGCTTAATGCTATAATTATTGTCCCAGAAGGATTGGAGGCTGGATGATGAGAGTTAGTATAATAATTCCATTTCATAGGGGAGAAGCATACTTAAGGGATTGCCTTGATAGCTTGACTGTACAGACATATGGTGACATAGAGATTATACTTATAGATGACCATGCACCTGAGGATGACCTAGCTTGTCTTTCGGATTATGATAGTAAGCTTAATATTAAATTGCACCATTTGAAAGATAAAACAGGTGTAGCTGCAGCCAGAAATCTTGGACTGGATGTGGCAAGCGGAGATTATATATATTTTCTTGATAGTGATGACTATCTTAAGGAGGATGCTATTGAGTTACTAGTTACCGGAGCCCTGGAAAGAAATGATGATATCACATATGGTAAGAAGAAGCCGACCTGGTTTCAAAGAAGCGTCTATCTCTTAAGAAAACAAGAAGAGCAAGAAGCACAAGATCAGGAGGAGGAAAAGGATGGAGATGATCACACATCACCTGAATTAAATATGGAGGATGATAGGGAAGAAGGATCCGGGGACAATTCTGAGGATTCTGATGATGAAGCTGATGAGAATGATAAGGACGACAAAGATGAAGGTAAGGATTCAAAACAGGATATAAGAGACAGGAAAAGCCGTTTGGCAGATGATGACAATTATATCAGTGATGATGAGTTAACAGAAGAGGAACTTTTACGTCGCCTAGAAGCCAGAACAAGAATGGCTTATCGCATACTTGTGAGTAAAAGAAAGGGAATAAGGAATATCTCAGTTCTAAATATCCTTTTTAAGCGTAGTCTAATCGAGGATAACAAGTTACGTTTTCCTGAAAATCTTATATATTTTTCGGATATACCATTTCTTATGGAAGCATTATCTAAAACTAATAGATATAAAAAAAGGTTTGGAGCCGTATATGTAAAGCGTAAGCATAATGATACAATAAATTTTCCTGCTCTATCTCAAATAAGAGATCCCAACCGTTTCGATGAATATATAGAGGTATATTATGAAACCATAGGGCGTATACCAAAGGCATCTGATTTAAAATATAGGTTTGATAAAAAGTATGTCTATTACTATGCTAGAGTACATGCACCTAAGCTTAAGAGAAGTTCAAATGACAAGTGGCGTAAAGAGCATTTTATAAAAATGAGTAAGCTTTTTAAGGAAGTAGACAAGGAAGTTGTTAGAGGACTTAGGGGATATAGAAAGCGCCTCATTAAAGCCCTTATTAAACAGGATGTAAATAAATCAATTCGAATAGTAAAGCTACATTTGGGATATAAGAAATTAAAAAGGATTACTCGTAATAAAAAGGCCTTAGGTAAATTTTTATATATTCATGTATTTCTGAAAAGACCCGTGGTTAATAATTGGATTTTATTTGAGAGCTTTTTTGGTAAGAATTTTTCGGACAGCCCAAAATATATTTATGAATATATCTCTGCTAACCTACCCGGCAAATACAAATGCATTTGGATTATTGATAAAAGAAGAACCAACATTCCCTTCAGGCATAAGAAAATTAGGCGCTTCAGCTTAAGATACTATTACTATATGGCACGATGCGGATATATGGTTTTTAACAGTAGGCAGCCCGCATGGATGGTAAAAAGAGAAGGAAATGTGTTCTTACAGACCTGGCATGGTACACCATTAAAGAAGCTGGTGTTTGACATCGAGGATATCAGCTCGGCAACACCCAAATATAAGCAGCAGGTATATAAGCAGTCCAGGGCCTGGGATTATCTGATAGCCGCCAATGGTTTTAGCAATGAGACCTTTAAACGATGCTTTTTGTTTGAAAATACCATACTAAACACCGGTTATCCTAGGAATGACATTCTTCATTCCCCCGACCGTGACCAGATAGGTGCCATAATAAGAAAGCGTCTTGGTATCCCCAAGGATAAAAAGACAATTCTCTATGCCCCTACCTGGAGAGATGATGAATTTTATGATAAAGGCCAGTACAAATTTGAGTTAAATTTGGATTTGGCTTTAATGAAAAGAGAACTTGGTGATGAGTATGTCATACTTATTAGAACTCATTACTTTATAGCAGATTCTCTTGATGTCAGTGCTCTGTCTGGCTTTGCTTATAATGTAAGCAAATACGATGATATATCAGAGCTTTATTTGGTATCGGACATATTAATTACAGATTATTCATCGGTTTTCTTTGATTTTGCTAACTTAAAAAGACCTATGCTATTCTTTACCTATGATTTGGAGAAATATAGGGATGTTCTACGAGGTTTTTATATTGATATAGAAAAGGAAGTCCCAGGTCCTTTGGTATTTACATCAGAAGAGGTAATAGAAGGTATAAAAGATATTGAATCAATAAAAGAGCGTTATAGAGAAAGGTATGAGGAGTTTTATAACAGATTTTGTGGTTGGG
>SHOH01000077.1:12144-14399 GCA_004294845.1 Anaerolineaceae bacterium | reverse complement strand
AGCTTAGCAAATTTTATAAAATAATTTGCTAAGCTCCAAAATTATTTATCCTACTCTAAAACACATAAGTGTAATCGAATAATTTGATTTATTTTATCTTATAAGATTATGCCTTAAGTCTGTCTTCTAAAGCATCCAGCTGCTCTATAAGCTCCTTCGGAAGCTTTTCGCCATAACCGGCATAATGCTCTTTCACTGAAGCAACTTCGGCAAGCCACTGATCTTTATAAACATGAAGAAGTTCGTCCATATCAGCCTCGCTGACATCAAGTCCTGTGGTATCGATAGCACCCTTAGCAGGTAGATAGCCGATAGGTGTCTTTACAGCCTCACCGGTACCGTTAGTTCTTTCAACAATCCACTTCAGTACACGGCTGTTATCGCCAAATCCAGGCCACAACCATCTTCCGTCTTTGTCCTTACGGAACCAGTTAACATAGAAAATCTTAGGTAAATGATCCTCATCAGAGCTCTTACCGATATTAATCCAATGCTGTAGATAATCACTGATATGATATCCACAGAAAGGAAGCATAGCAAAAGGATCACGACGTACCTTACCGATACTATCGGATATTGCAGCTGCAGTTATTTCTGAACCCATGATTGAGCCAAGGAATACTCCGTGCTCCCAATCAAAGCTTTCATTAACCAAAGGAATCGTACTAGGTCTTCGTCCCCCGATTAAGAATGCGCTGATAGGTACTCCTGCAGGATCCTCCCATTCGTCAGCGATTACAGGACACTGCTTTGCAGGTGCTGTAAATCTTGCATTTGGATGAGCAGCCGGAGTCTTAGAATCCGGTGTCCAGTCGTTACCATGCCAGTCAATTAAGTGATCCGGTGCATCAGTTCCGATGCCTTCCCACCATACATCACCGTCATCTGTAAGAGCAACGTTTGTAAATATGGTATTTTTCTCAATACTGTGCATAGCATTTGGATTGGAATCCATTGAAGTCCCCGGTGCCACTCCGAAGAATCCTGCTTCGGGATTAATTGCATAGAGCCTTCCATCCTCTCCGAATTTCATCCAAGCAATGTCATCGCCAATGGTCTCTACCTTCCATCCGGGAATTGTAGGAATCAACATAGCCAGATTAGTCTTTCCGCATGCACTAGGGAATGCTCCTGTAATATATTTTACATTACCACTGGGATCAGTAAGCTTAAGTATTAACATATGCTCGGCTAACCAGCCCTCTTCACGAGCCTGTACCGAAGCAATACGAAGTGCAAAGCATTTCTTGCCTAATAGTGCATTACCGCCATATCCCGAACCATAAGACCAAATAATCTTTTCTTCAGGGAAATGACTTATATACTTCTTCTCAATCGGAGCACATGGCCAAGAAACATCCTTCTGGCCTTTTTCCAGTGGCGCGCCAACCGAATGAAGACATTTAACAAATTCTCCGTCTTCTCCTAAAACCTTGAGAACCTCATCGCCTATCCTTGTCATAATTCTCATATTTACAACAACATAAGGGCTATCAGTCAATTCAACACCTATTTTAGATATAGGAGATCCTATAGGACCCATTGAGAAAGGAATAACATACATGGTTCTTCCCTTCATGCTTCCGGTATATAGCTCTGTCATGGTTGCTTTAAGCTCAGTCGGATCTACCCAGTTATTAGTAGGGCCTGCATCATCTTTACTTTTTGATGCTATAAATGTTCTGTCCTCCACACGAGCCACATCTGAAGGATCGCTTCGGAACAAATAACATCCCGGGCGCTTTTCTGGATTTAAGGCTATAGCCATTCCGGCGTCAACCATTTCTTTTAATAACCGATTATTTTCTTCTTCTGAGCCATCACACCAATAAATCTGATCAGGCTGGCACATTTTTGCCATTTCATCTACCCATGATTGTAAATTTTTGTTAGTAATAATAATTCACCACTTTCTCTTTATTTTAGTTTATGAAGCATGTACTCTACATTCATATTATATCAGCTTATAATTATTTTATGATATCATGCAATGTAGCAATACAAGATTAATTATACATAACTTTTCACTAGAATAAAAGTGTTTAATAAAAATTTTACAAATATTCTTTATTATAGTAATAATGGTGACTTTTTCTTATCAAGTCATTGCAACTATTTCACCTAAAAATATCAATATTTTAAGAAGAGGCCTCCATATATGAGGATGATGTTCCAGTATAAAATCCATAATCTGTCCACTTCTAACAATATCAGTTACATATAAGAGATTTTCACCCCTAAGGGATGAACCTATA
>SHOH01000077.1:9480-12044 GCA_004294845.1 Anaerolineaceae bacterium | reverse complement strand
TCTAACAATATCAGTTACATATAAGAGATTTTCACCCCTAAGGGATGAACCTATAGCTGTTTTACCTATTGCAACCCCACCAAGAGCGACCTCCTTTGCCAAAGCTACACCTCCGGAAGAATATATACCTGTTGCCATACCGCCTATAGCTAGGATTCCTAACGTTACTCCTCCAATTGCAATACCTCCAAGAGCAAATCCCGCAAATGCCAGTAACCCAAATCCCAATCCACCAAAACTTAATAGGCCTAAAGATACTCCTCCTATACTAATAATGCCAATCGATATATTTCCTATGGCTATTATACCCTTGGCCACCTGAAAACCATATCCATTTTTAATATGAACCAATGGAATACCAAAAATCTTAATTTTGCTTTTGTATTCATAGAATCCATATCCATATACTCTTGAAGGATAATTATGATTATCAGATGGAGTATTCGTTATAGTATCTTCTGAGTTCTCCTGCCTGTCTTTTAAAATAGGAAGCTCATTATCTTCTCTAATCAAGCAATCTACACTAACAGCAAATATATCTGATATCATTATTAGCTTATTTACCTCAGGTATAGACTGATCAGCTTCCCATTTACTAACTGATTGTCTTGATACATCTAGCATGTTGGCTAATTGCTCCTGAGAATATCCCCGCTCTCTACGCAATTGAATTAATTTATCTCCTAGTCTCATAGTCTCCTACCCTTTCTATACATATACTTCTTTGTTTTGCTCATATTCTTTTATGTTTAAAATATATCAAAATTCATATTCAAATACAAGAACTGTCACTTTGCATTTTGTCAACTATTGGTTGCAATTGATATATCTTAGTCAAAAGTCATGGTGTCAAAGTCACTATAACAAAAAACATAAAAAACTGACCTCCCAAAAGTTAGATTTATTAGGTCTAACTTCGGGGGTCAGTATTGATGTGCTTTTACTTATTTAGTTATCAATCAATTTGTTCTTCTTTGTCCAGCTCATCATGTTACGAAGCTCTGCTCCGACCTTCTCTAAAGGATGATCAGCTTCAATTCTTCTCGAAGCATTAAAGTTAGTGCAGCCAATCTGATTCTCAAGGAGCCAGTTTCGTGCAAATGTTCCGTCCTGAATATCGGAGAGTACTTTTCTCATGGAATTCTTTGTCTCTTCTGTAATGATCTTAGGACCGGTGATGTAGTCACCATATTCAGCAGTATTTGATATGGAATATCTCATTCCTGCAAATCCACTTTCATTAACCAGATCAATGATTAACTTCATTTCATGTATACATTCAAAATATGCACTTTCAGGTTCATAACCGGCTTCTACTAATATTTCAAAGCCTGCCTTCATTAGGGCTGTAACTCCACCGCATAATACTGCCTGCTCACCAAAAAGGTCAGTTTCTGTCTCTTCTCTAAATGTGGTCTCAAGGACTCCTGCCCTTGCTCCGCCTATTCCCAATGCATAAGCCAGCGCCAGGTCATGAGCTTTTCCGGTTGCATTCTGATGAACAGCAACCAAACAAGGAACTCCTTGGCCATTTAAGTATTGGTTTCTTACGGTATGTCCCGGTCCCTTAGGTGCAATTAACATAACATCAATGTCCTTCGGAGGAATAATCTGTCCATAATGAATACAGAAACCATGGGCGAACATTATAGCATTACCCGCCTCAAGATTAGGTTCTACGGACTCTTTGTATAATGCAGCTTGTTTTTCATCATTAATTAAAATCATGATGATGTCTGCTTTTTTTGTAGCTTCTGCGGCTGTATACACCTGCAAACCCGCAGCTTCTGCCTTAGCCCAAGATTTACTGCCCTCATATAATCCGACTATTACTTTAACACCTGATTCCTTTAGGTTGAGCGCATGAGCATGACCTTGACTGCCATAACCGATAACAGCTACTGTCTTTCCGTCTAAAAGTGATAAATCACAATCCTGTTGATAATAAATCTTTGCCATTCTTCTTCCTCCATTTTTAGATTGGTATCATGTACTGAAATTAGTACCTGATACCAAATTATTTCTTAATAATCAATAAAATCCGCTATATCTCCTGACCCTCTTATAAGTCCGGTAATTCCTGTACGGACCAATTCCTTAATGGTAAAGGGCTCCAGTAGTTTTATAAATGCATCTATTTTATTCTGGTTACCTGTAAGCTCAATCATAAGAGAATCCAGTGCAACGTCAACTATCTTAGCTCTAAATATATCTGCTGTGGCGATAATAGCCTGACGATCCTCTCCATCCGCGCTTACTTGTACTAGAATTAATTCTCTTGTAACTGATTCTCCACTCATCAATTCCTTTATCTCAATAACATCTTCAAGCTTTTGTAATTGCTTTCTTATTTGCTCAAGAATCTGATCATCTCCATGAACCATAACTGTCATTCTTGATATTGCAGGATTTTGAGTTTCTCCAACGGTTAAGCTGTCTATATTATATCCTCTTCTACTAAATAACCCGGCAACTCGGCTTAATACACCGGCAGTATTATCTACCAGTATTGACAATACCATTCGTTTCATAGCATTCTCCCTTCATTATGTATGTATATACAG
>SHOH01000077.1:4363-9380 GCA_004294845.1 Anaerolineaceae bacterium | reverse complement strand
AATAGCCCTCCACCACAGTACAACTGGATTGGGGCTAGTGCTGTTGTATAAAAATTATATTTTTTATTGAATGATATTGTAACAACAACACACTTGTTTGTCAAGTGCTGACATAGGATTCTTTTATATTATTATAAGCTCTGTTTCTCATAAACTAAGGGCTTATGTTACATTTTCAAGCATGCATAATAATTCACCATTTATGCAATAAACATTAATCCAATATTACGGATTATGCCAGACTTAAGATACCCATATCGTATTAGTAATATCCTTCTCCTAATAAAATTCTTTTGATGAATCTTTGAAAATCTATTTATAATCTCCAGATTTCTGCTATCAATTAGATTATGATATAAGGAAGCAAACTCTTCTGCCTGTATATATAACTCCAACAAGGCTCGCCTCTGCCTTCTTATATTACTAATGCGATTGATAATATATGAGAAAAAACTACGATTTCCAACCAGATTGCTGCTATGTTGCCTATAAAGTAAAGTCGGATCCTTTATAAATCCAATCTTTCCGGCAGATGCTGCGATTAATCCCAGCCAGCCATCGTGAAACCTTGCCCTTTTAGGAAGCGGATTACTTTGAAGAATACGCCGAACAGCCTGATTTATCATAAGAGTACATCCGATTATTTTATTTTCCATAAGCAAATGAGGAAGGTCAATAAGCCTAGGATTTAGTCTACTAGATTTGAAAAATGATTCATGTATTACATTTAGCTTATCATCTACAACATAAGCGTCGGTAAATACCGCAATAGGAAGTTCTTTACCGAACTGAACCTCCATCTGCTTCACTCTTTTTATAGTTCTGGCTATCTTATCCATATTCCATACATCATCCTGGTCACATAGCATAATGTATTCGGATGACGTTTTACTTATAGCATTTAAAAAGTTTGCGGTAACTCCTAGATTAGTTGCATTTTGGCTTATATGAAGCTTGTTAGGGTATTTTTCTTTATACCCTGACAAGATCTCCATGGTATTATCATCTGATCCGTCATCAACTATATAAAGCTCAAAATCCTTATAGGTTGAAGATAGAATAGAATCAATCTGCTCCTCTATATATTTTTCACCGTTATAGGTTGTCATTACGATAGAAACATTATCCATGTTACGTTCTCCTATTACTGGTGCTTAAAAAACACCGTCTTTCCAATAACTTCTATTCATAGTACAATGTTTTACAAAGCCCTCAGGGAGCTTATTATAGTTTACTCCTAATTTGTAGCCCAGATATTTGAAGCCTGAACATAAAATCAATTCAGGTATCAGTAGATACTTCTTATGGCGGATTAAGTATTGTAGGGTGCTTTTAACAAGTCGTATCCCCTCCGTTTCAGAACTGACTCCAAGAAACACATCCGCATATTGCCTATGTGATACCCCCAAATCAAAGTTCCTAGAAAACTGCTGCAAATAGGAATATATATGGGAATGAACTACCTTTGCCTTGGCTTGGTATGCAATCTTATAGCCAGCCATAATCATGGCATGTGCCATTATCATGTCCTCGTTGAATATTGTTCTTTGAACAAATCCTCCAAGCTTTTCATAGATATCTCGTCGATATGTGGCACATACATTTGAGCAAAAAAATGCTTTTATTCCTAGTGTCTCTATATCCTTTGCAGATTTAATCCTACTCTCCTTAGGATAATTAAAATTCCTTGTGTAGCGCTCTATAATATTTGCTTTTGAAATAGACAACTGCCTTGCATAAGTAGCAGATACATGCGAATCCTTATAAGGCTCTAAAAGAGTTTCAATAAGAAATTCATCTACCGGTACAGCATCCTGTGTCATAAACATCAGTATATCCGCATCTGATAATGCGGCTCCATATTTACGGGTACCCCCGTGATCAAAATCTTCTTTTTCCACATAAAAGACCTGAATATCTATGCTATAATTATCAGGAATTTCAAATTCATCTTTTCTTGTTATATCCGAGACCGTCTGCAGAATTAATATATTCTTAGGCTTTACCGTCTGCTTCCCTATTCTTATAAGGAGTTGATACAGCCTATCATCCGGTTGGTATACGGGAATAATAAGATCAAGATAGATATCCCTTAGCTTCATCAAACTGCCTCCTTTCATGTATTGGTGCCAGGCACCATTACAGTAGCTTTCTCACCAGCTCCACTGCGGACCCGGCATCAGGTGCATAACCATCGGCTCCGATTTCCATTGCATAGTGCTCGGTTATAACAGCACCGCCTATTATGACTTTAGCATCCAGCCCGGCACCCTTAGCTTTCTCAACTACCTTTTGCATTTCAACCATGGTTGTGGTCATTAGGGCAGACAATGCAATTATTTGAGCATTTTCTGCTTTTGCTGTTTCTATTATTAAATCGGTATTTACATCCTTCCCAAGATCTATCACACGATAGCCATAATTTTTTAGCATTAATGCTACTAAATTCTTCCCTATATCATGAATATCCCCTGCGACCGTTGCAATTATCACAGTACCATGGCTTTTAGCACTGCTTTCATTATCAATAAGCATAGGCTCCAGATAATCAATGGCTAGCTTCATGGTTTCAGCTCCCGATATAAGCTGCGGAAGAAAATACCTTTGGCTATCGAACAGTCTGCCAACTTCATTGATTGCGGGAATCAACACAGTATCTACAATATCAGCTGGTGAGTTGTTAACAGCCAACTCTTCCTTCACTAATCTCAAAATATCCTTCCTGTTACCCTTTAGTACCGCCTCAAATATAGCATGCTTATGACTATCTAAGTCAATGACGCTAACCTTGGTGCTTTCATTTATAGTATCTTCCTTATTAATCTTTCTATGTTTTTGATTATCAGCTAAATGAATTTTATCCTGTACCTTAAACTCAGCCACATTATTTATATATTTTTCTGCAGCCCCTTCTTTGCCAAGCAGTAAATCAGAAGCTAGTGCAGTATTTATAAGAAGCTCCTGAGATGGATTTGCTATCGCCATAGTAAGACCTGCTTGTATGGCAAAACTCAAAAAGCTACTGTTAATATACTGTCTTTGAGGGAGTCCGAAGGATATATTTGATAAGCCAATGATAGTTCCGACTCCCAATTCTTTTTTACAATAGCTAATGGTCTGGGTTGTCTCTATGGCAGCTCTAGGATTGGCAGCTATTGTATTAACTAATCCATCTACTATTATATCCTCTTTTGTAAGACCAATAGCTTTAGCTTTATTAATTATTTCGTGTATTATCTGTATTTTTTCCTCGGGACTCTTTGGTAAACCGGAATCCGATAAAGGAAGCAGAATGAACATAGCACCATATTTTTTAGCCATAGGCAGGAGCTTATCAATCTTCTCCTTCTCGAGGGATATGGAATTCATTAATGCCCGACCAGGATATACCCTTAAAGCCATCTCCATAACATCAGGATTACTTGTATCTATTACAAGAGGTACGTCAGTAACCCGCATGACCTCATCTAATGCCTTGAGCATTGTTTCCTTCTCATTTATTCCGCTCATTCCTACATTTATATCAAGAAAATCTGCACCCTGCTCTATCTGTTCGCTTGCCATATCCGCTATAGGTGTAAAATCACCTTCTCTAAGACTTGCCTGTAAAGTCTTCTTACCTGTAGGATTAATTCGCTCACCAACTACCATAAAGTTACCATCAAGTGAGATGGGTGTCGTTGTTCTTTCGGTGGTAAGTACTCTGCAATGACTAGTGTTAACCTTAGGAAGCGGTAAGTCCACAACCTGCTCTGTCAAGAGCTTTATGTGCTCTGGTGTGGTTCCACAACAGCCCCCTATTATACCTGCTCCCTCCAGAACAAGCTCTTTCATTTCCTTTGCAAATACCTCAGGACCCATGGGAAATATAGTTTTTCCATCAGCAAGGTAAGGAATTCCTGCATTAGGCTTGGCGAGAATCGGGACATGAGCCACCTCCTTCATCTGTTTGATGATATCATGCATCTTATCCGGTCCTGTGGAGCAATTTACTCCCACCGCATCCGCACCCATAGCCTGCAATACTGTGATTGCAGTTACAGGATCTGTCCCGTAAAGCGTGCGATTATTTTCCTGATAAGTCAAGGAAACCATAACCGGAAGGTCGCATAGCTCATGAGCTGCAAGTAAGGCAGCTCTGCATTCCTGCAAGCTCATCATGGTCTCGATTACAAAAAGGTCCACTCCTTCTTCAAGTATATATTCCATCTGCTCCTTATAAATGTTTACAAGCTCCTCAAAGGATAGCTTACCGTTAGGGGCTACCATTTCACCGGTCATAGTGATATCAGCTGCCAGATAAATCTTACGACTACTACCACTATGCCTGCCATATAATTCTATAGTATCATTAGAGAGTTTAATCAACTGCTTATTATAATATGAAATATTGTCTTCCAGACCATATTCCTTAAGTTTGATTCTGTTGGCTGTAAATGTAGGTGCGAATAGGATCTCCGTTCCTGCTTCTAAGAATTCCCTTTGAAGATTTATAACGGTATCAGGATTATCAGTCATCCACTGTTCGGGACAAACACCTAAAGTCATACCCCTTCTCTGGAGATTGCTACCAAAAGCTCCATCCAGTATGACTATTTTGGAATCTGTAAGTGTTTTAAATTCATTTTTATTCATGATGACCCTCCAGCATAATCCTTGATATTACATATAGCTACTGTCTTGCTTGAAATCTAGACAACCTATTCATCAATTATGTCAATTATAGCTTATAACAAATGCTATAACAAGAAGAAAATGGATGTATAATCACTGTCATAAATAGAATAATGCTTTTACAAATATCAAATACTTGTATTATACAAATATGAAAGGGGGCTTATTTATGATGAATTTTAACGGTAATATAGATACAGGAGGCCAATACAGCGCTGGATTTGTCGGTACAGGGTTTACTAATTTATATTTCATAAATGAGTCAGAATTCGAAAAGCGGCTAGACGGGCTGGACGATGAAACTAGAGATGAAGTAAGAAAGCATATTGATGAATTTCATTCG
>SHOH01000077.1:0-4263 GCA_004294845.1 Anaerolineaceae bacterium | reverse complement strand
AATAATGTATCGACACCTTCTTCGGTTATGGCATTTATAAAACTTCTGTCAAGTTTAATTATATCAATCGGAAATTGCTTCAGATAGTTCAATGAAGAATAGCCGGTTCCAAAATCATCAAGAGCTATTTTAATTCCTCTTTTCTTAAGTATATTCAAGCGTTCAATAACATTTTCCATATCCAAGATATCGGCCGTCTCAGTAATCTCAATAATTATTTTTGAGAAATCTACTTTATAATCGGATAATATCTGCTCCCATTCAGAAAAATTAACAGCACTTGTAAGTGTTTTAGTGGACAAATTAATGGATAAATTTATATTTGAAAAGCCCTGCTGCTCCCATAATCTTTTCTGCTCTAAAACCTTTCTTATAATCCATCTTTCTAAACGATAAATTTGGCCAGTTTTCTCCGCAATAGGAATAAACTCATCTGGAGATATAAATCCTTCAGTAGGGTGCTCCCAACGAAGTAAAGCTTCCATGCCTATGAGTTCCTTAGAACATAGCCTATATTGAGGTTGATATACAAGGTAAAATTGATCATGGTCGATACCCTGATGCAAATAATTAGCCATATCCGCATATCGGGAATTCTCTTCCAGTAAATCATCCCTATAGACCAATATTCTATTTCTTCCTTCTCGTTTCGAAGCATACATAGCAATATCAGCATGCTTAAGCAAATCTGAAGTATTGTCGCCATGCTCAGGATACATAACTATTCCAACGCTTATTGAGATATAAAAGAGTCTGTTATCATAAGACCATATCCTATTGGTATGCTCTAGCAAGCTTTCAATCCTTGTCATACTATCTTCCTTAGAACCACACTGATATAATATGGCAAATTCATCTCCGCCCAGCCTAGCGACAAAAGCGCTATCTTCAACATGTTCAAGTATTGTTCTGGCGAAATATTTCAAAAACACATCACCTGCTTGGTGTCCGATAGAGTCGTTAATATTTTTAAAATTATCGATATCCATATAAGCAATGACAAATTTATCACCTTTACTTATATGCTCATTAACCTCCTGTTCAAACATAAATCTGTTGGGAAGTATGGTTAATGCATCATAGTATGCCATGAATTTAATTTTCTCTTCGTATTTTTTGCGTTCCTCTATATCAGTTCCGATGGATACATATATATTGCCACCTTCATCGGATTGCGATAAGAGAATCTTACTACTCCACAGGATATCAACCCTTCTCCCGTCCTTAGTAACTATTGCTCCATCATAATTTAATACACCGTCATTGTCTTTTATTTCATAGTATGTCTCCAATGCCAAATACAACCTGTCATCTGGAACGAGTAATTTCCACCCAGGACCGTTAATAAGCTCTTCTTGTGTATATCCCGTGACCTTTTCGCCAAAAGGATTGACTGATAAAAATCTTCCCTTATCATCCCATGTTATTATTATAGAAGGAGCCTCTGTTATAATATTCTCATTCAAAGTCTTCTGATAGGTTAGCTCGTTTTCAAGCGTTACTAATTCCTCATGGGCAAGCTTCAATTCTTGATAAGCATTTTCCCTCTTATTGTACTCTATATGCCATAACCTTAATCGACGCCTTAAGAGCTCGTATATTAACAAGGTGGTTATGAATATATAAAACACCCCTTTTAATGTCTGAATATACTTATATCTTTCAATATCAGGAAACAAAAACTCTAGAATTGAATCAGATAAAAAAATCCATAGACTACCAAAAATTGCATATACAGTCGCAACCTTATATGCGTGATTAGCGTTGGGAATATATTTGTAATCTCTTCTTTTACTTCTCTTATGTACTTTATCCTTCATCATATGCGCTCCCGTCTTTATATTATACTTTTCAAGTACAATTCTTAGAAATCGGGTGTATATTGTAGATAATATCAGTAAGCAATTGTATTATATTTAAAGTAATATATGTTAATTTAATTATAAATTATATGCTAATATATGTCAATTAACTTTATTATCAGACTAAATATGACATTTAACTATTATCGTATACCAATGTTCTTATGAAAGAGGCTGTCCCCTAATAAAACCGGGGACAGCCATATTCTTAAACTTCTATTTTAATTATCTCTGGTTCTAATACTTGAATTTACTGATTTCCATCTGAAGATCTGATGCTAACATAGCCAAAGATTCACTGGCACTTGCTATTTCTGCTATAGAATTGGTTTGCATTTCTACAGAAGCTGATGCTTCTTCGGTTGCTGCTGCATTTTCTTCAGAAATGGCAGAAAGATTCTCTATTGTCTCTATCATCTCTTCCTTTTTGATATTCATGTTATTGCCGGAGCTATTAAGATCATCTATAATAACTCTGATTTTATCTATTGCATCCCGAATACCATTAAATTTGTCAATTGTATTTTCTACACTTGCTGTCTGAGATTCCATAATATTAGATACTTTATCAAATACTTTTACACTTTCTCCTGTGTTAGTGGTTAGCTCCTCAATAATTTCAGCTATTTCGTTAGTAAATCTATTTGACTGCTCTGCCAGCTTTCTTATTTCCTCTGCAACAACCGCAAAGCCTCTACCCGCATCTCCTGCTCTTGCGGCTTCAATGGATGCGTTAAGCGCCAGTAAATTGGTCTGATCGGCAATATTTTTAATCATTTCACTTGCCACCTTAATACTATCTGCACTCTTATCGGTTTCAACAACCATATCATATATTTTTCTAGATGCATTGCCTGATTCTGTATTCTTTGCGTTTAAGTCCTGAACAGCCAATAATCCATTGTCTGATAGACCATTTACAAGATTAATAGATGAATTAAGCTCATCCAAATGACTTTGATTATTAGCAATCAGTTGGCCCATGGTATTGGTAGCTATGGCACCATGCTCGGTTTGCTTTGCCTGATCTGTAGCTCCTTTAGCAATTTCTTCTATTGTCCTTGAGACTTCATTGGCAGAGGATTCAGTTTGCTCTGTAATTGAAGTCAGTTCCTCTGATGATGAAGCGATATGCTCTGCATTCATGGCAACTACCTGAATTAATCGTAAGATATTATCTTTCATAGTAGTAATTGACTGAGCAATAGATCCGATTTCATCCGAACGGCTTATGATTTTTGCATGATTTACTTTCAAGTCTTCTGTTAAGTCATATCGAGATATTGCTTCCAGCGCTGTTTGAAGCTTACGGATTGGTCTAGCCAGCACAATTCCAATAAATCCACCACCAAGAACACCTAATAAGAGAACAACAAAGGCTACTATGAGAAGAAAGTTACGAAGATTATTTAGATTCTTCAATACATCACTCTCATAATTACCAATACCTAATATCCATGAAGAACCTGGTATCGGAGCCATAGCTGTGATTCGTTTTTCACCTTCATAATCATAATTTAAAATTCCGGCATTACCTATTCCCAGCTCTTTAAGCTTAATACCAAAGTCTTTTAATGGCCCATTAGAATCAATATGTTCAAATGCATTCTCTTGTTCCATAACATTATCTCTATTTGGATGAGCAAATAAAGTGGCATTTGATCCCAAGATGAATGCATAGCCTCTTTCGCCTACACCAAGATCATCTGTAATCTCATTTAATGCCGCGCCGTCCCTTCTACCTATCAAAGCACCTACTACCTCATCATCATTAATAATGGGAACCGCATACATCAATACAGCCGAATTAGTTACTTTACTTATAATTACATCAGATACATTAGACTCTCCAGCCAAAGCCTTTTTAATGTATTCTCTGTCAGAAAGATCTGCTGTTTCTCCTGTTAACACATACTTTGCTATACCATCACGGGAAATCACCGCAATATCCAAATAGCCCAAACGCTCAACATCGTCAATCAGTGATTTTTGCTGCAAATTCCAATTCATAGAGCTTACATTTTCATTATGTGCTACTTCGTATAATACTCCTAGCCTCATATTAATAACAGCCTCAACCCTATGTGCCCCACTAGCAACCAAATGCTCGATACTTTCCTCCTCGGATTTTAATAGCATATTTGAGCTATAGGAAATCGATATTAATCCAATAGATACTGTCACCAGTAAAATAATAAGCCCTGCAGCGAGGGCAATCCTTCCAGATAAATTAAACTTCATCTTGGGTAATTTTAGTTTCATGCATTAATCCTCCACTTTATGTTATAATTTGTCGATAAATATTGGAATTTAGTATTTGTGAAGTGATTTTATCATATATATTCTTAATATTCAATTAATAAATTCAATTAAATAGAAATTTTGCTTTAAATATCCATTA
>SHOH01000076.1 GCA_004294845.1 Anaerolineaceae bacterium | reverse complement strand
TAATGCCAAATCTATAAAGCCAATATAAATCAAATATTAACATTCATAGCAATTCACAGACTTATGGATGAACCTTATGATTAATATATAATAGATGTATTAGGTAAAGGCGAATCCGTATAAAGTCCAGCAGTTTTATATCAAGAGTTAACAAAGTAAATATACTATTGAGGGGGATTTGGAATATGAAGTATGGGTATTTTGATGTTAAGAACAGAGAGTATGTTATAGATAAAGTGAATTTACCTACCTCATGGACTAATTATCTGGGTGTAAATGACCTGTGCTGTGTTGTAAATCATACTGCAGGTGGCTATATGTTCTACAAATCACCGGAATATCATAGAATAACCCGTTTTCGTGCTAACGCTATACCCATGGACCGACCAGGGCATTATGTGTACATAAGGGATGACGAGACTAAGGATTACTGGAGTATCTCCTGGCAACCGGTAGGTAAGTCATTGGATGATGCAAGATATGAATGCCGTCATGGTATGTCATATAGCAAATACTTTTGTGAATACAGCGATATAGCAGCTGAGCAGAAGTTATTTATTCCTTTAGATGATACTGTGGAGCTATGGGATATAAGGATAAAGAATAAGAGTGAGAGGCCCAGAAAATTAAGTGTATTTTCTTACTGCGAGTTCTCCTATCATCATATTGATATGGACAATCGTAATTTTCAGATGAGTAATTATGCGGCGGGCTCCTCCTATGATGATGGAATTATTGAACATGATTTATTTTATGAGGAATTTGGATATCAATATTTCACTTCGAATTTTGAACCTGATAGCTATGACTGCCTTAGAGATAAATTTATCGGTTTATATCATACAGAGGATAATCCCGTCGCACTTATAAATGGAAAGTGCCAAAATTCCTATGAAAAGGGTGGCAATCATTGCGGATCTTTACACAAAAGACTTTCTCTTAAGCCGGGGGAAGAGGTTAGAATTATATTTATGCTGGGAGAGGGAAATCGAGCTGCCGGTAGCTTAATGAGAGAGAAATATTCTGATTTAAACATAGTGGATAAAGAATTTGAAAAGCTGGCTGATTTTTGGACCGAGAAGCTAAGCAAATTACAGGTTAATACCCCTAATGATGGAATGAATGTATTACTTAATACATGGAATCTATATCAGGCTGAAATTAATATCATCTTCTCGAGATTCGCTTCCTTTATAGAGGTTGGTGGAAGAACCGGTCTTGGCTATCGTGATACTGCCCAGGATGCTATGATGGTTATCCATTCCAATCCTCTAAAATGCCGCCAGAGAATTATCGAATTATTACGGGGCTTGGTTTCTGATGGATACGGCTTGCATTTATTCCAGCCTGAATGGTTTGATCCAAATAAAGAAATAAAACCATTCAAATCACCTACTATTATTCCCGAGCCGAATAAGAAGGATCTTATCCATGGAATAGACCAGGCATGCTCCGATGATGCCCTTTGGCTTGTTAGTACCATTACCGAGTTTGTCAAAGAGACTGGAGAATTCACGCTCTTTGACGAGGTCGTTACATATGCGGATGGTGGAAGCGGCACGATATATGAACATATGACGAGAATCCTGGACTTTTCAAATGAACAGGTTGGTATATCGGGAATATGCAAGGGCCTAAAAGCAGACTGGAATGACTGTCTCAATCTGGGAGGTGGTGAAAGTGCTATGGTATCCTTCCTTCACTATTGGGCTCTCGAAAACTTTATAGATTGTGCAACATATCTGAAGAGAACTGATGACGTCGCAAAATATACAAGGATAAAAGATAGAGTAAAAGAGGCTTGTGACAGTCAGCTGTGGGATAAAGAGTGGTATATCAGAGGAATCACGAAGAATGGTAAAAGGATAGGAACCGATAGTGATAAAGAAGGGAAAATTCATTTAGAATCCAATGTATGGGCTGTCCTTTCAGGGGCAGCACCATATGATAAGGGTAAGTCTGCTATGGACTCGGTAGATAAATATCTATATACCCCCTATGGTATTATGTTAAATGGCCCTTCATATACCGTTCCGGATGATGATATTGGATTTATTACCAGAGTATATCCGGGGCTTAAGGAGAACGGAGCTGTATTTTCTCATCCTAATCCTTGGGCATGGGCAGCAGAATGTAAGCTGGGAAGAGGAGATCGTGCAATGAAATTCTATGATGCACTCTGTCCTTATTATCAAAATGACATAATTGAAATCAGAGAAGCTGAACCTTATTCCTACTGTCAGTTTATCGTAGGAAAGGAGCATACAGCTTACGGCCGTGCCAGGCACCCTTTTATGACAGGCAGTGCGGGTTGGGCATATTACTCGGCCACTCACTATATGCTGGGCATAAGACCTTGGTTTGATAATCTTATAATTGATCCATGTATACCATCATGGTGGAAGGAATTTAAGGTTGACCGGGAATGGAGAGGAGCAATGTATCATATCACTGTTCTTAATCCCGATGGTGTAATGAAGGGTGTAAAGAGTATTAGCCTTAATAATAAGGAGGTTGATGCAATACCAGTTCAGACAAAGGCTAGTATAAATAATGTTATTGTTATTATGGGATAGAATATATCATATAGAAAAAACTGGAGGTTTGGAATGATAAAATTTGGCACCGGCGGCTGGAGATCCATTATAGGAGATGGCTTTACCAAAACCAACATACAGAGACTGTCTAAAGCTTTGGCAACAAAAATGAAAAATGAAGGTGTAGCGGAACACGGTATAGTAATGGGATATGATAGACGGTTTTTATCTAAGGAAGCAATGCGATGGGCAAGTGAGGTGTTTGCCTGGGAGGGAATTACTTCGTATCTGATTAACCGTTCATCTCCAACTCCTCTAATAATGTACTATGTCATGGAACATAAGCTACATTATGGAATGATGGTTACTGCCAGTCATAATCCTGCCATATATAACGGAATCAAGGTGTTTACATACGGGGGACGGGATGCTGACGAGATTCAGACTAGGGATATAGAGAATTATGTTGACGATATCAATGATGAAGAGATAGCCACAATGGATTATCAAGAAGCCAAGGACCGTAACTTAATTATCGAGATAAATCCTCTTAATGAATATCTGGATAACATAATTAGCAATATCAATATGCAGGCTATCAAAGATAGAGGCTTAAGGATAGCCTTAGATCCTATGTACGGTGTCAGTGAAACCTCATTAAAAACCATATTGCTTACTGCCAGATGTGATGTACAAATAATACATGAGAGACATGATACCTTATTCGGGAGAAAACTACCCTCACCATCAGCAAACACCTTGCGAAGCTTGATTAATCGCGTTAAGGACTATCAATGTGACATTGGAATAGCTACCGACGGTGACGCGGACAGAATCGGAATAATCGATGATACAGGAAGGTTTTTGCATCCTAATGTTATATTAGTAATCTTATATTATTACCTTGTTAAGTATAAGAAATGGTATGGAGCTTCAGTACGCAATATAGCCACAACTCATCTATTAGACAGAGTTGCTGAAAGCTTTGGTGAAAAATGCTATGAGGTACCTGTCGGCTTTAAGTACATTTCAGCCAAAATGAATGAAACTAATGCTATTATAGGAGGAGAATCATCCGGTGGACTGGCAGTTCGAGGTCATATTCACGGCAAGGACGGTATCTATGCGGCAGTATTATTGGTTGAAATGATGGCTGTAACAGGTAAGAAGCTGTCCGAGATTATTAATGAAATTGAAGAAGAATATGGTGCCTTATACATGGAGGAGAGGGACTATACATTTACTAGAGAGAGAAAGAATGAAATATACCAAACACTCTTAGTCCATAAATGTTTACCTGATCTACCATTTGAAGTAGATAGAATCTCTTATCTTGACGGTTGTAAGATTTATTTTAAGAATGGTGGTTGGATTATTGCCAGATTTTCAGGTACAGAACCTCTACTACGCATCTTTTGTGAGATGCAGGATTCGGGGCATACTGCTTATCTATGCAAAATATTTGAAGATTTCCTAGAGCTTAGTAATCAATCATGAAACCTGGCTTATAATATCCTAACCTTAATATTAATATAGACCTTATAAAATAAAAGATAAATGCTATAAAATGGATTACTTATATGTTAAAATAATTTTATTCAATGAGAAAAGTAGGGTATAAAGTTTTTTCTTATAGCATTAGTGAGCAGGGGGAAGTAAGAATGAAGCAAAAGCGTCCGAAGTCATTAAGAAGAAGATTATTATTCTTAACAGCAGTTTGCTGGATTGTACCCGTTTTGTTTATCTTTCTCTTTATAACTATATCCTATCGTAACAGTATTATTGAAAAGACCGAGATGCTCATGGAAGAGTGGGTAAAAAACTTTACATCCCTACATGCACAAAAAATCGATGAAGCTATAACAATTTCTAAAAAACCCTCCTATGAGTTGGTCATTGAAAAAGCTTGGAAGAGATATAAAAATGGAGGTATAAGTCACGCTGATTTTTACAGAGAGGTTAACGGAAACCTTATCAGCAAATTCTATAATGACAATCGCTTTGTCATATCTGTTTTCTATCTTAGTGAAGCACCGGAAAGATTATATTATACCTCAAGACAACCTGCAGATTATATCCAAACCTATCATGAAACCGTAGAAAGCGAAGCAAATAAAATCACAGGGATGGACACCTCAGATGCCCATGTCAGGATTATTGATAACAAACTATATATTATAAGAAATTTTTATACAACCACGAATTATACAAAGTTCGGGACACTGGTTCTGGAACTAAACCAGGACAAGCTGTTTGGTGGTATTTCAAAGGATAAAGACTATGAAATGGGTTTTTTCATTAATAGCAATGATTCTATGATTTATTATGATCAGTCCTTAGGTGATGATGAAAAATCTCATATATTACAGACATTAAGCGCCAGATATTCCACAAATGAGAACTGGAGCATGATAAAAGAAAATGATGGACTACATACCGGATTATTATATCAACAAAGATTTGATGATTATCATTTTGGTGCTTTACTTGTTGCAAACGAAGATATCATATACTCAGAGTTAAATGATGTGAGAAATAGAATTATACTAATACTTATTATTATTGTACCTGTTTTTATCTATATGCTGTATTTTATAACCCGACATATTACAAAACCAATCGGAAGGATGATAGGAGCTTCAAAGGAGCTGGAAAAGGGTAATATTGGTATGCAGCTTGAAGGTGATCCCATGCCCAATGCGGAATTTACATATTTATTGCAGTCATTTAATCGTATGTCCTCAGAGATAAAATATATTATTGACTATGCCTATAATGAGGAACTGGCAAAAAAAGAAGCCAAAATCATAGCTCTGCAATCGCAGATAAATCCTCATTTTCTTAACAATACCTTAGAAATGATGAACTGGCAGGCAAGGATGGCGGGAGATGTCGAGGTTACCAAAATGATTGAAGCTCTAGGCACCTTACTTGATTATAGTATGGATAGGTCCAATAAAAAGCTGATTCATCTCTCTGAGGAGTTAAGATGTGCTGATGCTTACCTATATATTGCGTCCATGCGATTCGGACAAAGACTTAGAATTGAAAAAGAAATAGATGATTCCTTACTGGATACCTTGGTTCCTCAACTAATTTTGCAGCCTATTATTGAGAATGCAGTAGTGCATGGGGTTGAGGTCATAAAAAGCGGTGTAATCAGACTTAAGGTTTTTAGGGAGAAGGACAATGTTATACTCAAGGTCATTAATACAGGAAAGAATATGACCGAGGAGGATATTGATAGAGTACAAAACATCTTAAATTCTAAAAACCCAGTCAAGGAAATAGGGAACAAAACTCATACATCCCTTGGTATTCGTAATGTAAATGAAAGGATTAAACTGATTTATGGGGAGGAGTATGGGCTTACAATACTTCCCAATGGTGAAGGAGAGACGGCTTCCACTATTACGATACCGAGTGAACCTATGGAAATCCCTGAAAAGGATAAATTGCTCAAATTATTTATGGAGAAAATAGATTAATCGGATAAACTGACGAAGTTTTTATGTCAAAAACAAAGTAACATAGCAAGAATAAACAAATAATACCTTTTCAGTCTAATGAATTTAGAGGAAATTAATTCTATAATTATGATGTACAAAACAATATTATATTGTTATGGTAACATCAATTAAAAGGGAGGATTTGTAATGAGTAATATGAAAAAGGTTCTTGTTATGCTACTTTCCATTGTGTTGGTTTTCAGCTTTTTTACAGCATGTGGTAAAGAGGGCACCCCTGCAGGCAATAAGGTAGACACCAAGGATAAGGATAATAAAAAGACTGATGATAAAGATGTTACGGATAAACAAAATCCTGTTACATTGATTACAGTTTCCATGTATGGCGGAACTGATCCTAATGCAGAAAATTATCAGAGGCATAATGCTGAATTTATGGCTGATTATTCTTACGTAACGATAGAGGATGATTCCCAGTCAGCTGACCAAGACTGGAAAACAAAGATAGCGGCTGATTTCGCGGTAGGTAATGAGCCTGATGTAATCCAGTACTTTACCGATGCTAATGCCAGTGATGTACTGGCTGCAGACAAATTTGTATCTATAGATGAAATCAAAGCAGAATATCCTGACTATGCCGGAGATATCTTAGCAAGTGCATTAAAGGCTGCTTCAAATCCTGATGGAGTATCAAGAGCGGTACCTACCACAGGATATTGGGAAGGTCTATTCTGTAATAAAGATTTATTTGATAAGTTTAATCTGGAGTTACCCACTGATTGGGATAAGATGCTGACAGCTATTGATACCTTTAAGGCAAATAACATTGTTCCGATTGCAGTATCCCTAAATAACGTACCTCATTATTGGGTAGAATTCCTGATGCTTTCAGCAGCAGGTCCCGATGGATATTCTGTAGTTCCAACACAGGCACCTGCGGACTGGGCTAAAGGACTTGATATGTTTAAGACCTTAAGAGATTTAGGAGCATTTCCTGTAGATACAGATACTATAGACAATGACCTTGCAGGAGAATTATTTAAGAATAAAGAGGCTGCCATGCAGCTGGATGGTTCCTGGTATGCAGGCGGTATTCCTGATCAGGATAATACCGTACTTGTATCTTTCCCGGTAATTCCAGGTGGAAAAGCACAGGCAGGTGCTATGGTCGGCGGAATCTCATCCGGTTTCTATATTACTAAGAAAGCATGGAATGACCCCGATAAGAGAGATGCAGCAGTTAAGTTTGTTATGGCTCATACCAGCAAGGAAGCTATCACAGATTATTGGGGTGGCAACGGGCAAGCAGCGGCAGCAGTAGATCCTCTATCTACAATGACTCCACTGGGCGTATCCGGACTTGAATACAGTAGTGCAGCTACCAGTATCTCGTCACCGACAGATGCCAGGATATCACAGGAGGCATATAACACCTTAATCGCAGGTATTGTAGATGTGTCCACAGGTGCAAAATCATCTACCGATCTACTAAATGAAGTTCTTGCTATTAATGCAAAATAAAGACTAGATTCTATTATAATGTAAACTTGGGGGCTTGTTCTTAGCCCCCAGGTTTTCATAATATTACTATAAGAAGCTAACAGGAATTTGTTTATGCTATATAAAATTTTTATTTAGACAGGAAGGCGGGATTTCTCCCATGCTATATAAGAAAAAATGGCCATTATTAGTCTTTTTAGTTCCTGGATTTGTCATGATGCTGGTATTTTTGTATCTACCCTTCATCAATAATATCAGAGGTAGCTTATATGATATGACTTCTGTTGTACAGATGCCCGGTCAGGAGTTTAAATTTATTGGATTAGAAAATTATAAAAATTTATTTATAGATCCCAAAATTAGAATAGCAATAATAAATTCTTTTAAAATGATGGGTTTAACGATTGTATTTCAGATTGGAACAGCATTACTTCTTGCCATTCTTGTAGATTCAATAAAGCATGGTCAGCAGTTTTTTAGAATTGTATATTTCTTTCCAATAGTTATATCAGCTACTGCTATAGGTCTTATATTCAAGCTTTTTTACAATTATAATGGTGGTATGCTTAACCAATTACTTGAGCATTTTGGGAAGGAGCCTATTAACTGGCTTGCACCTAGTATTGCATTTGTTATGATATCCATACCCACCCTATGGAGCTATGTTGGTTTTTATTTTGTAATCTTACTAACCGGAATTAATGGGATTTCAGATGAGATGTACGAGGCTGCGGCTATAGACGGCTGTTCGAAATTCAAACAGGTATTTTACATAACACTTCCTTTGCTTCGTGGTGTAATATGCACCTGTGTTACTCTGGGAGTAACCGGAGCTCTTAAGGTATTTGATCTTCCCTGGGCTATAGTTCCAAAAGGAGCACCACAAGGAGTTACACATTTTCTCGGAACCTATATGTATGAACAGACCTTTACTATAAGTAATTTTGATTATGGTTCAACAATAGCACTTCTTATAGTTATATTCGGTGTTGTAGTCTCTTGGATTGTAAGCAGAATCATAAGACCGGATAAAAACTTAGAATACGGAGGTGCAGAATGAAGAGAAAATTATCAATAGGGTATGTAATTATATATTTAGTATTAATACTCTGGGCAATAACCACTATTTTTCCGTTTGTATGGGTTATCAATAATTCGTTTAAGCCTTCAAGAGAGGTCGTTAACAGCTCATTCTCACTGCCCAAGGAATTTACTCTGGCAAATTACGAGAACGCATTTGAAAAGCAAAATATACTTACTTCATATTATAACAGTATGGTAATATCGGGAAGTGTAACGATTTCGGTAATGATTCTGTCCTCAATGATGGCATTTGCTATGACCAGATATAATTTTAAGGGTAAGAGCATTATAAATTCTCTGATAATATCCAGCTTGATGTTCCCTGCCTTCTCGACCATCATACCTGTATTTAAGATGATGACAGATTTTAATCTTCTTAATAAAGCAATAAGTGTAATATTACCCCAGATAGCAGGGAATTTAAGTTTTGCAACCTTAGTTATGATGGGTTTTTTAAGAGGCATTCCACTGGAAATGGAGGAAGCGGCTTATATGGAGGGTGCGGGAGTAGGATCAGTTTTTGTTAGGATTATAACTCCACTCCTTCGGCCTGCCCTAGCAACCGTAGCCATCTTTTGCTTCTTATGGTCCTATAATGACCTGTTCACACAGCTCATAATGATTCGCAGAAGAGTAAAATACCCTATCAGTGCCTTATTAATAGAAATAAGTTCAAAATATGGGAAGGATTTTGGATTAATGGCGGCAGCCGTTACATTAATTATAGTACCTGTCTTACTTGTGTATGTGTTCCTGCAAAAGAATATTATTAAAGGATTGACGGCAGGTGCGATTAAGGGCTAGAATTAATTGTAAGAGATAGTAAGAGGGGGGTCACAATGTATAAAGTAATTATAATTGACGATGAACCTATTATTGCTCAAGGATTGTCTCGTACGATAGATTGGGAAAAGTACGGATGTCAGATTGTTGCCACCGCTTTTGATGGAATGGAAGGCACTGAGTCTATTCGTAAATACCATCCCAACATAATAATCTCGGATATAGCCATGCCTGGACTGGATGGCTTAAGCATGGTGGCAGGGTTAAAGTCAGAATATCCTGATATGGAGATTAGTATCTTAACCGGATATAGAGTATTTGATTATGCTATCAAGGCAGTTAATCTTGGAGTTACAAGATTTTTACTAAAGCCCTCCAATATGAAGGAGCTGGAGGAAGCAATTGTTGCTATGGTTAACAACCTAAAGGCTAAGAACGTTTTTCCGGGGGATTCACATAAAAAATCCGATGAAAGCGTATCTGATAATGCGGCCAGTAGTTTTATTGTTAAAAATGCAATGCTTTATATTGAGAAAAACTATGCTCAGAAGTTAACTCTTAATGATGTAGCGGAAAAGACCTATGTCAGCCAATGGCATTTGAGTAAGCTGCTTAATCAACACATTGGAAAGAATTTTTCGGAGATATTAAATGAAGTACGAATTAAAGAAGCTACCAAATTATTAAGAAATCCTCAGTTAAGAATATGTGATATTGCCGAGATGGTAGGCTATGTAGATATGGCTCATTTTTCACGGATGTGTAAGAAGATACTGGGAGTCCCCGCAACAGAATATCGCAATACTATATCTGTTAATGAATTGGAGTAGGGCTAGTATTGTCATTATTTCATTATTGTTATAAAATAATTGATATTAATAATATCCATTTACGAAAGCCTATGAGGAATTAATATGATTATAAAGAATGCATTGGTATATAAAGAAGATGAAGGATTCATAAAAGAAGACATATATATACGGGATGATAAAATTGTGGAGGATTCTCAGATTGGAGATCAGGACCAAGTTCTGGATGGAGAAGGGCTATATGCAATTCCGGGACTTACCGATATACATTTTCATGGTTGTGTTGGTTATGATTTTGTTGATGGAACTCATCAAGCTCTTGAGAATATAGCTCTATATCAAGCCTCAAATGGGGTAACCACCATATGTCCAACCGGCATGACCTTGCCTGAAGAGGAACTAGAAAGCTTGTATCGTAATGCATCAACCTATGAAAGTAAGGTCGGGGCAATTCTATGCGGCGTCCATATGGAAGGCCCTTTTATCTCATCCGGGAAAAAGGGAGCACAAAATGAAAAATACATACACAAGCCCGATCTTAATTTCTACTACAAGCTACAAAAGGCCTCCGGAAATCTTATAAAGATCCTTACAATTGCTCCCGAGGAAGAAGGGGCATTAGAGATTATATCACAGCTAAAGGATGAGGTTGTTATATCGATAGCTCATACAGAAGCAGATTATGATACAACCATGGAAGCCTTTAGGCGTGGAGCAAGTCATGTTACCCATCTGTATAATGCTATGCCTCCATTTACCCATCGTGCACCGGGTGTAATAGGAGCGGCATTTGATACACCTGGTATTTATGTTGAACTTATTACTGACGGAGTTCATATACATCCCAGCGCGGTCAGAGTAGCCTTTGAATTATTTGGGGAGGATAGGATTATTCTTATAAGTGACAGCATGATGGCAGCAGGTATGCCTGATGGTGACTACACCCTAGGAGGCCAATCTGTAAAAGTTACCGGTAATAAGGCGGTATTATCAGACGGAACGTTAGCAGGATCCGTAACAAATCTAATGGAATGCATGAAGAACTGCGTGCTAATGATGGGAATCCCCTTAGAGCAGGCAGTAAAATGTGCTACTGTAAACCCTGCAAAGTCAATCGGCATCTATGATTCATATGGAAGCATCACACCGGGAAAGATAGCTAATATTGTGCTTCTGGATCAAGATCTGAATATAAAATCTGTAATTCTAAAAGGTCGTAAATTGGTGCCAGGTACAAAACAACGGCAGGTGGCAAGCCACCATGCCTTATGTTAGTAAAAAACCAACCCTGTCATGCCTGACAAGGTTGGTGGTTCATACTTTATCTAATACTTCTATCTTCCGCCTTTACTACTCATGTCAATTACAGCTTTGTTTTTTACAAATATGGACTTATCTGTGCCATATTCTCTTGCAAGAGTTTCATCATTTTCCATAAAGCTTGTATATAACTCCAAGGATAGAGTATCTTTTTTCAATCTTTCGTAAATAGTTAGATTATAAGTATGCTTGCATTTTCTGCATTGATATATTAACCATATATCAATTCTATTACCGTTAGCGTTAACACGAAACTTATTGCTGTTAACAAATATAGATTTTTTCCCACAGACTGAGCATTTACGGATGACTTTAAAGGACTCGTTAGGGGTATTAGAATTTTCGTCTCTATTTGTATAGCTCAATTTGCATCTCCTTATTGAATTCTTAGGATTTGCAAAGGCTATTACATTTTAATTATTTATTTGCAATAGCCTTCGCTATGCAAAACATGCAGGAGTAGTCATATATATAATCCTTTCAAAGTTAGTATTTGTATATGATTCTAGCATTAGTAGATCTGTTTTTCTATCTCAAACATTTTTATAAAAAAGATTGAGCCGGTTATTAGAACCGACTCAATGAGTTAAGTGTTATTTTTAGATTCACGAATAATACGATGTATACTTTTTTCTGACAAGAAATATTTTGCTGCTAATTTTGATACTTTATGACCATTCAGGTAATCAGTACAAATTGATGTGTTTCTCTCTGATAGTTCCTGCCTTATCAATGTCTGGGAACCCCATTCCTTCTTATTGCTCTCTTTTCTTGGAATATAAATATTTTCACCATCAATATAATTCTGTATCAATTTAATAATTTCCGATGGCAGAATTTCTTCTGCTCTAAAATAGCCCATTTCGCCCTCCTAAAATATATTCTATTAGGAATAGCAATGGCTAGGCCAAATTCATTTATAAAATTTTGCAATAGCCAATGCTATGCAAAAATAACATATCTTCTCATATAGCCTCCTCGGTTAAAACAAAATCATGAGTTTACGGTGATATTATAACATTATTTTTTACGGATGCCAAGTAATATATGTGTAATGTAAATTTGTCTTTCCATTTGATATAAACTTTATATACAATGGTAATTTATGATAATTGAAGGAAAATATTGATAATATTAACTTGCATCCCTATTTTTTTATGAGTATAATTAAACATGGTAGTATATGGATTTTTAATATGGGGGTAGTTAATGAAAAAGAAGAAAATGATAATAATTAGTATCCTGTTAACAGCTTTGATGACTTATATGCCTATACCGACCCTTATAAACAATATAACTGTTGCAGAAGCTGCAACTGTAAAGCTTAACAAAAGTGAATTAGAACTTTATATTGATGAAGCTTTTACATTAAAGGTTAGCGGGACAAAGTCAAAGCCAAAATGGTCATCTTCAAAAAAAACAATAGCAAAGGTATCCTCTACCGGTAAAGTAACCGGTTTAAAAGAAGGAACTGCGGTCATTACCGCAACGATCGGTTCTAAGAAGTACAAATGTAATGTTAAGGTGAAGGACTTATCCATAAGTTCTGAAAATCTTAATCTTCAGGTGGCTGAAACGAGTAAGCTATCTTTAATTGGAGCAACAAAAACAGTTACTTGGAAAAGCTCAGACAAAGACATATTATCTGTTAACAAAGACGGTTTTGTATATGCAAACAATGAAGGAACAGCAACAATTACAGGGACTCATAGAGGAAGAAGATACACTTGTGAAGTTCAGGTGAAGAATAATTTAATAAATTCCTGCATAAGAGATATCATCTGTAGTCGCGATACTGATATTATGATAACAATAAGGAATTTACCAGAGGGGGCTTCTATCCATTCTACAGTTGCTGATTCTGATATTCTTGAATGTGAGTTTGGTGAATGGTCCGGCGAGACTATTCCAATCAGCATAAAAGTGTTAAAAAAGGGAATAACAACAATAACCATTAAGGCAGATGGTATTGATGAGGAATTAATAATTACTGTCATGGTTATTGACGATAAGAGACCAAAAAGTGATAAGCTTGATGCCGAGGATGTATATGATAAATGCTCATCTGCAACGGTAGAAATAGAGACAAATGAAAGAATCGGCTCAGGATTTTTTATTGATAGCGGCGTAGTAGTCACCAACTACCATCTAATAGAAGGTCAATCATCAATTGAAATTAAACTTCAAAATGGTGAGAAATATGATGCTAAGTTTATAATAGGATATAATAAGGCCTTAGACATAGCCCTTCTTAGTATTCCTGTAGAGACAGAATCATTATGGCCAAATTTATATAGTACCAAGGTAGGAGAGAATGTCTATGCAATAGGTAGTCCGTTCGGCCTTACGGATACATTTACCAATGGAATTGTCTCTAGTGTATCAAGACATAGTGATGGTGTTGAATATATTCAGACCAATGCAGCGATTACCAATGGTAATAGCGGAGGCCCGTTGATTAATGCATACGGAGAGGTAATCGGTATCAATACATTTACAATTGGAAGTGGTCAAAATCATAATTTTGCCATAGACATAAACCAGTTATATATGGTTGATACTGCTGTGCCGGTAACGGTTAAAGAGTATTATGATAAATATATTGAAGATAATCGTGTAGAGTTTACTGATGTTATTGAGGATATATATTTAAGTGGAGATCCAGCTACCTGCCAATTACTTGAACAATATACCAGTGTGGAAGGCTCTATCAGTCCTAAGATTCCCGATTTCTACAAGGTAATATTGCCTGAAGATACCTTTATGACTATATTCGGATATTCAATGACTGATTATGAAACCAAATATTTAATGATCGGTGTTTTAGATAGTAATCTATATGTACTATATAGCAGTGAAGGTTATTACTCAGAGAAGTATTTTTATCAAGCTATAGCACAGGATTTTACGGCAGGAACATATTATATAGTCGTGCTTACTGATGAATACTATACAAGATCTATGGATTATAGCTTCTATATGGCATATTAGATAATGTAATGATTAATTTTGTA
>SHOH01000212.1 GCA_004294845.1 Anaerolineaceae bacterium | reverse complement strand
ATAGTAAATAACGCAGGAGATTATGAATTATACTTATTTGACAAGGGTGAAATTGCTATTGTCGAGATGATATTCCACACTTATAAGTATAAAGAAGATCCTGTTGAAGAAATCGTTGTAAGAGGACTTGACACTGTTACAGCTATAGAAGCTACTGAAATTAGCCTAGGTGCTGCTACAGAGTTTTCACTGAGTGATGGCGTTCCTGCTGATATCGATTGGAAGAAGCCTGTTACTACCTTAGCTGCAGGTGATACTGGCTACTCTGTATATGCAAGAATTAAGAAGAGTGATGATTCCTACTTAGAGAGCTGGGATCCAGAATCAAAGATTACTTTCTCTTCCTCTGATGACGCTACATTAGTAGTTGATACCTATGGTACTATATATCCTGTAAAACAGGGTACTGCAGTTGTTATAGTCTACTATGATGGTGTTGCTAGAGCTACCGTGACTGTTAATGTCATAGGTGCGAGAGCTGTAACTTACTTTGTTCCTGATAAAGCTTCTGTTACAATTACAAATTCAACAAATGTTAAAGCCACTGAGGAATTTGGAGTAAAGATTCAAGATCAGTTACTAGTTGACTGGCCTACAGTAAGCTTTACTATTGAGGCGTTACAAGGTAATCCAGCTGGTGTTACCCCTGTAAGACTTGGGTCCTATACTAGCAAAACGATTGGTGTTACAGGTGACGGTGCAGGTGCAGGTACTTGGAGATATCTTGTAAAAGGTTATGATAAGCAGTTCATGCTTACAGTAATTGTTCAAGAACCTACATCAGATAAGGAAGCTGACGTTAAGATCTGGAGATTGTCATTAGATAAAACTACAGTTGATTTGGCGGTCGCTGATAAGGATGTCCTGAAGAGTATTACTCCTACATTAATGGGATATGCTCAGAATGGTGTTGCTTCTTTCAAGGCTGACTTAACTGGAGTTGATTACTACTACACAATTGGTGAAGATATACAAACCGCAGCTTCAATTGAAGTTACTAGCGTTTCTGGTGGAGCTCTGTCAGTAGATATTGGCAAGGGTGCATATATCGTTAATGCTTATGAGAAAAATGCAGATCCTGATAAAGCTGATATCCTTAGAGGCACAGCTAGATTCACAGTAACCGATAGCACTCCTGCAGCAACTTACGTTCTTGAGAATACTACTACAACCGAGAAGAATGTATTAGAGGCAGTTCGTAAGGCATTCAAGGTAGTATTTAGAGGTGAAGATGTGGAAGACGCTGATCTATCCGAAGTAACCTATGTTGTAGGTGGAGTAGAGCACACAGATACTTTAAATGATGATACTGTATTAGCTGGAAATCTATTTATTAAGAGTGTTAAGTTCACTAAGACTTATGACTCTGGTGATCCTATTGTTGGAAATGTTAATGTAGTATATACTGCTAATATTGGAAGAACGATTGTTGTAAAATAGTTTGACTTTTAATAATTAGTTATTAAAATGGGCTCTATGTCAATAGTTGGGGTGGGATTCCTGGAATCCCACTCCATTACTGTATTTAGAGCCATTTTAAAAATACCTTGATTTTGTTATTGTACCCTTCAGTAGAACCATTTATATGAAAGTTATCTTTAATAGAATTACTTTTCGCTCTGGCATATTTCATAAATCCAATCTTTAAGGTAGTGAGCTAATCTTAAGTCATCGTTATACTGTAACATAAGGTCACATGCTTTCTTATTTTAATCTTTTAACTTTTCATATCTAGTAAGTATGAGATTTCTGCTACATTTACAGTATTTTCTAAGGTTTGCAGTGTTTGTTGTGGTGATGGGCATCTATTTTGAGGCTTAGTATAGATGTTTTTGTGTATGACGTGGGAACCGATATTAATGCAAATACAATCGCATTATAATAGGGCGAAATTCAGAGAAATTCGCCCTTACTTTATATTCATATAAGACGGATATATAAAATTAATGTCTATTTACCGCGATATCTATCTATATAGTCTCTTCCTCAATATAAGGCTTTGCTAATCTATTAACTGTGATGCCAAGACCGATTAGAACCCAGAAGACAGGAGCTACAGTCAAACTAGAATCATTTGCTAAACCCAATACTATATAACTTACTGAAGCAACCAGGATAGCTACACCTACCCTAGCATAATAGCTTTTGTATCTTCCTTTGATATATAGTTTGACGCTTGATATAAAGTACATAGCATAAAAAACAAGGAATGCGATTAATGATAGAACTCCTGTCTGTACACCAATCTGAAGGTATAGGTTATGGGGCTTAGTCATTAGCTGATCACTATATCCATGGTTGTATAATCCGACATAATCATCTTGAGGGAAGCTAATCATGAAAGTATCAGCTCCTGAGCCTAATATAATATGCTTCTTTAGAAGAGGTAAAGTTCTGGACCAGATATATCCTCGGCCCGATGCATATCCTTCATATCCTGAGAAGAGGGCACCTGGCGCTTTTATGATCTTATCAAGCTTGCCGTAATTATTCAGGTAATAATAGCCACCTTGATCAGTCTGATTAGTAAAATACCACTTGTTCTTATTTATAGTAACATAGAAGAGCGGTATGTCTTCATATTGTGCAATACCAAGAC
>SHOH01000075.1:11861-14857 GCA_004294845.1 Anaerolineaceae bacterium | reverse complement strand
ATGCCTATGAATAATATACCTATGCCTAATAACACACCATATAATACTCCTATGGGGATACCACTTTATCCCCTTTATGGATATGATAACTGTGAAGATCTAGATCGGGATATGGATTATTTTAAGCAGCTTTATCCTAGTTCAGCGAGACGTATTCTAATTGAAATAAATAATGAATGTGATAAGCTTGAATATGACGGAAGTGTTATGTTTGATGAATACCCTGATAAAGTAACACTAGACAGAATTGTTGATCGAGTATATGAAAATGTTAAAGATATGGATGAAGCTCCCCAGGTCGAAGCAAAGAGCCTTTATTTTGCTCCAAGAAGAAGGCAAAATCTATTAAGAGATTTCGTAAGTATCATATTGCTAAACGAGTTATTTAACAGAAGGAGACGTTATCGTAGCCATAGACGCTGGTTCTAGCTCGCGTGAAGCAGATTAGTCTATGATATTATATATCAAAGGGGCAACATCTGTATACCATAATACACTGAGTGTAGGTAATACAGATATGTCCCTTATTTTTTTGAAACAGCCTCTATAATGCGGGATTCTACCAACTCTGATTAATAATCGGCGTTGCTAAGTATATTCTAGTATTTTCTGATTGCTCATCATATGTCATAGCGATCTGAATATTGATTTTACAGCCCACGGTTTCTATATACTCCTTAATTAACCCTGTATAAGCATATACTGTATAGCTTTCACCTTGTTGGTAATCAAAAGCCACTTCGCCCTGTAACTCCTTCACCAATAGGCTAGCCATATCCTCCTTTTCTTTTTTGGACATAAATCCATCAACAATTCCTTCATACAACACATTGACCTGTCTATTTGCTATTCCAAGTTCATCTAGAGATCCCTCAATAAGCTTACGATATTTTTCAATACTTTTTATTGATTCTTTAATATTTAGCCTAACTACAATATAATGCTTCATCTTTATTGCCAAATCGTTATCCTCTTGTATACTAACAATCTTCAGTGATGTCTCTGCCTTTTTGGCTCGCTTATGATAAGAGTATTCTGTCTTCTCACCCACTCGGTTTATATCAATATCTGAATCTATATTTAGTTCAATAGCATTAGCTATATGTTGCAAAATAGCCTTTTTATCTGTTTCGCTTAGAAATTCACTATGATGCTGCGCTACGATTTCTAAACTACATTCCAAATCCTCAGTATTCGTCTTTACAAATGCCTCCGCAATTTCGAAGTTCTGAAAAAAAACTCTATTCATTACAATCTGAGTAACTACTGCAATCCAAAGAACTGCCACTATATATAATGTAATTTTTGTTCTTCTTAATGAAAAAATGTGCTGTAACTTTTCAATAAAGCGACTCATATTTTCCAAAATCTCCACCTCCATTTAAGATACTAATCTAATGTACCTGTTAGTATTCCCAAATAATGAGTTAAATATTCTTTTTTAACTATACCTTAAAGTAAAATCATGTTATACTTATTCACAATAAATAAGTTAGACATTTTCTTAATAATGAACCATATGAGCAAAGGGAGGTTCCAATATGAGCCAGTTTTCTCTTTACAGAAAAAGGTTTATACCAAATGATTTTGTACATTTGAAGGATGATATTATCCTAGCCATGGATGAAAACCTTATAATTACAAAATGGAGACCCCTCCGGCCTAAAAAGAATATGGCAGGTGGCGTCTCAGCATATTATATGGATCAGGGTATTAAGGTCAGTAAGATTTATAATAAAAATGAGCAAGTTATTTATTGGTACTGTGATATAATTCAAATTAAGCCCGGACCTAGCTTAGAAAGCTTAATATATGAGGATCTTCTGATTGATGTAGTTGTTTTTGAGGATGGGAGCATAAGAATCCTAGATTTCGATGAGCTGGCAGAGGCATTAGAGCATCACCTTATTACAAATAAAGATGCAATGCAAGCTCTCAGAGCCCTTGACTACTTACTAAAGGTTATCTACCGAGATGGATTTGACGAGCTTCAGGCTCCAATAAACCAAGCCGAAGCAATTTATTCATCCTCTAGCATTTGAATTCTTCTGGAATGTCTTTCATTTCCTGAAAACTCCGAGTTTAAAAAGGTGTCCACGATTTTTACGGCTAATCCGGGTCCAACAACTCTTGCACCCATAGCCAATATGTTAGCATCATTGTGTAATTTAGTTGCTTCAGCACTAAAGCAATCATGGCACAATGCGGCACGAATACCTCTCATCTTATTTGCTGCAATTGATATTCCAATTCCTGTTCCGCAGATTAAGATCCCCAGGTCACATTCTTTCTTTTGTATTGCCCTTCCCACAGCCTTGGCATAAAGGGGGTAATCGCTTGTTTCAAGCTTCCCGCAACCATAATCCTTATATTCAATTCCCTTCTCTTCTAAATATTTGATTATCTCCATTTTTAGTTCATATCCTGTATGGTCATTTCCTATACCTATCATAATAATCTCCTTTTATAATATTTTATAGTTATAATTTTGTTTTGATTATAAATGATTATCTTCGCTTACTTTATATACAGTCTTTTTTACAAGTCTGGCAAGCTCAATATAACACTCTTCATATTCTACCAATGATCCACCATATGGATCCACTACATCCCCGCTCTCTCCGGCGTATTCCTTTATCGTGTACACATTCTTGGCATTCGGGTAAGTATCCCTTATTTTTCTTTTATGGGCATTAGTCATAGTAAGTATCAATGTATTATCATCGATTTCAGACGCCTTCAACCCTTTGGATATATGATTATTAATCTCCAAATCATGCTTTTTAAGTACAACCTCGGCCTTCGGATTAATTGGTTCACCAAATAATACCACCAGACCTCTTGAAGACACCTTGACCTCACTTTCCTTATCAAGACTCTTATAAATTGCTTCGCCCATAGGACTTCTGCATGTATTCCCGGTACATACAAAAATTATTTTATTATATTTAGCCATATCAATCCTCCTTCCTTGACCGGTACCAGGTACCAACTTC
>SHOH01000075.1:0-11761 GCA_004294845.1 Anaerolineaceae bacterium | reverse complement strand
CTTCCTTGACCGGTACCAGGTACCAACTTCTTCCTTGACCGGTACCAGGTACCAACTTCAAGTATTACCCTGGGCTGGTACCTGGTACCGGGTTTATCGATCATCCAACCCTTATTAATCTATATCCTGCCGCCTTCAATAATCGGTTCATAATTGCCTGTCCCAGATCACTTCTTGAAAAACTTTCAGAAAATATATACTCCGCATGAATATCATCAAAATCTCTCAACACTGCATATAAGCCTGCTGCTATGGAATCCTCATCTTCTCTTCGACCTATTGACTTTATAATTCCATGTTTATAAAGCTCCTGTGTCTCCTCGGTAGCAATAATTCCTACTCTTTTTCCGGCCAAGACATACTCCTTGGCTTTTTTATTTATTTCAGACACCACATGATGAATGTTACCTTCATAGATAGTCAGACTTCCTTCAGGAGCATAATGGCGATATTTCATTCCAGGTGCTTTTGGAATTATATTATTTTCCAATGTTCTTGCAAGAACAGCTTTGTCATATTCGACATTACCTATAACATTCTCCAGCATTGTCTTGGTAATACAGCCTGGTCTTAAAATTATGGGTTCATTAGATGTCATATCAACTATTGTGGATTCTAGTCCAAGAGTAGTCTTGCCTCCGTCAATAATCATATCTACCTTGCCACCCAAATCAGCTATCACATGCTCTGCCTTCGTAGGGCTTGGCTTTCCGGAAACATTCGCGCTAGGAGCGGCTATAAATCCTCCCGAGCATGTAATAATATCCTTAGCAATTCTGTCAGCAGGAAGTCGTATCGCAACCGTATTGAGCCCGCCTGTCGTGCTAAAGGGCACAATATCTTTTTTCTTAAGAATCATTGTCAAAGGGCCAGGCCAGAAAACTTCTGCCAGTTTAGAAGCCTTGGCAGGTATCTCACTTGCGATTTGCTCCATATTCCTAGGGTTAGCTATATGGACAATTAAAGGATTATCTGCCGGTCTGCCCTTGGCTTCATATATTTTTTCGGCAGCCATGGGGTTAAGGGCATCTGCTCCCAGACCATATACCGTTTCAGTAGGAAAGGCAACTAAGCCTCCTGCTTTTAATATTTTGGAGGCAGTATTCAGATCAACTTCCTTAAGAACGCCCTCATCTGCCTGTATAATAATAGTATTCATCCAATAATGTATGCTCCTTTGTCTAATTATCTCTACCGGTTACCTGGGATTATATCATGTTTCTTATTATTTTTCCACAGCCCCTTATTTTTACTTTAGCTTTGTTTTATTTAAATGCTTGATAATACCAAGATGAATAGCCCATGCCATTTTCTCTTGATATTCTTCATCTAATAATAGTTCGGCTTCTGAATAGTTACTTAGATAGCCGCATTCAACTATGACTAAAGGACAGGTGGTATGCTTTAGCATATAATAGCTGGAATTTGATTTTGCTTTTCTGTGGTTTTTATCCTTGATGGTTTCTTTGAGTTGCTCCTGTAATGTCGTGGCAAGAATCATCCCCTGCTCAGATTGGGTATGGTAAAAAACTTGGGCTCCCTTCACATTCTCCTGCCTAAAACTGTTCTGATGTATGCTTACAGCAAACACAGCATCGCTTGAATTAATTATCTCGATTCTATTATTAAGGTCCGTTCTTTTTTTATTAGAATCAGATTCAGAATATAGCCCCTCATCCTCAGTTCTTGTCATTATTACATGGAAATCATTTTGTTCCAGAAGATCTCTTAATCGGAGTGCAATAGCCAAATTAATATCCTTTTCCAGCACACCGTTAACCCCCACCTTTCCAGGGTCTCTGCCACCATGCCCGGGGTCAATCACTATGATTACTTTTGCTTCTTTTGCCTCGGTACCGCCTTCCTGAAACAGATTCCTCATGACCTTAACAGATTGTTCCGAGGTTAATAGTCTTGCCAAAAGAACTAATAATAAAAAAAAGATGCTAAAATACTTTCGCTTCATATATTTTACTTCCCATATATATTTCCCTACATCCTATGAATAAAAACAGCATCCTATTCTAATCATCTTTCAAGGAGTTATTAGCAATATGGGTAAAACAACGGCAGGTAGCAAGCCACCATGCCTTATGTTAATTATGACTGCTGTTAAGCAATATGGCCTTAACAGCAGTCAAATTTAATATCATATATACAATATATTTATTATCTATCTAAGTTATATGATCATAATGTCAGCCTTAAAAATCAATTCAAATAGCGTATAATGACATTCCAAATCTCTTCCTTTTCTAGACCAAGCTTCCATGCCCCTATACCTGCAACATTAGCTTCATATATGACCTTCATCTTTTCTTCGATGGATTCAACATCCTCTAACCATATCTTATAGAGGGCATCGTCCTTTTCAAACTCTCCATAGTAGGAGCCATAGGTATCGTCCCACTCAGGTTCTATACCATTGTTTGTAAATACCTGACTTGCCGGTGTCATAGATAGGCTTTCGCTTGTTACCTCATTATCCGCTGTTTCTTTCCATAGTCTAGAATAAAAAGGAATAGCAATAATCGTCTTTTCTTTTGGCACCTCTTGTAAAGTATTTATTATGGCATCCTTAACAAATCCGATAGAAGCCACAGGTCCCGCAACGTCAGAGCCGGAATAATACTCATCATATGCCATGACAATAATATAGTCAACGATTTTTCCCTGCTCTATCCTATCATAATATTTGTTATATGGAGCAGGCACATAATTATCCACTGATAATACTATACCGTTATTCCTACATTTTACTGAAAGCTCTCGTAAAAACTGAATAAAGTGCTCTCCTGCTTTAGAGGGTATTTTTTCAAAATCAATGTTGATACCATTTAATTTATATTTTATAGCCGCTTCGACTAAACCATTGGACAAATTTTCCCTGCGAGATGTATATGATAACAGATCATACATGTTTACTTCCGGATTAAAATCATCAACCAAGGCCCAGACCTCTAGACCCAGCTCTTTTGCTTTATCCACATAATCCTGACTTGCCAAAGAAGACATTGTACCTGAGACGTCATTTATACTAAACCATGTGGGAGATACTATGTTGACTCCCTTTGTCTGCTTAATCAACTCCTCCAGTTTACCCCCTGACTCAATATTAAAGATTTGGTGAAATACAAGATTAATCTTATCAGGTCTGGTCTGTGCAGTATACTCAGGAGCTGTAAAGCTACTTTTAATCTCCTTATAATATGAGGTCTTAACATTCTTCTCCTTTACATATCCGATAATACCATCCTTAGTCATGACCTTAACAAAGCCTTTTCTTGGGGCTTCGTCCTTGGTAAGATACATAAGCTCGTCCCCTATCGGAAGTTGCATTAGAACAGGACTCTTAATGTCCGAATCTGATCTTAACTGAGTAGCCTTGCTAACCTCGGTAAATAGATATTCTCCCCATTTATAGTCAATCACAACCCGATTTGGTTCTACATAAAAACGGTATCGAAAATCCGAATACTTTTCAACAAAATCCAAGGCAATGTATACCTTATCCCCATATAGCTTCAAAATGGGATATTCGGATACAGCATCTGTCTTAATCATACTCTTTGTTATGGAATATTTATTACCTACAGCCTCCGCTTGAATTATCTCTGTAGGAGTAGTGTAGGTCAATATGTTTTCATTCTGATCCCAATAAAATCTATGATTAAATTCACGGATTACAGTATCATAATCAATATAGACTGTTCCATCAGCCATAATCCCGGATTTATCATAAACTTCATCCTGAAGGATAATCAATACTTCGGTATCCTCTACCTGATAATATTCAGTCAGAAGCATTACCTCATCACTCGGTGTTATTTTCTTTATTAGGGCAATCCCAACTCCTATGGCGATAATTAAAATTGCGACAGCTATTCCTACGATTGCAATTTTTATTTTTTTATCCATGCTTCCTCCAAGACTTGTATCTTTGACTAGTTTTCGCAGATTAGTAGCTCAAAAGCTATGCTTTCTCCAAAGGTTCAGCTTGCTGAACCGATGCACATCCGCAGATTAGTAGCTCAAAAACCTGCGGTTTTTCCAAAGGTTCAGCTTGGCTGAACCTATTCACGTTGCACTTATCCAAGCTAAACACTTCATTTTATAGTGACGTAAAAACCACGTCACTATAAAATGTACTGTTTATCATGGACTAATCTGCTTATCGTGAACATTATAACATTTATTTAGACAATCGTCATTACTAAATTCGACTAAAAATGTGTTTATTATGGAAAAACATAAGGCCTTAAGAATTTAAGATGCCCTATTACATCTTAATTATTCTTAAGGCACTATCCAAGCATCCCTTATTTTAAATGCTTACTCATTCGATTACATATAGCCGTTTCAATCCGCAACCAATAAAGTATAGAGGGCTTTTAGGTCCGGTCTTGCTATAGTAATCTATTAAGCATTATATCGCTACAACCAACTCACTATTATATCTCAAATGCCTATTATAATAGCTATACAGGTATAAGAGGTGTGTGAAACAAGAACATCGGATAAGAAGGCCATTTGTGATATGTTATACTTATCCATTTTACCTGTATTATCCTATTAGCTGATAGATAACTTACCCTAGACATAGTTCTGAAAATACAGTAATCCATCATCCGAATAGGCTATGAAATAATTTATCAGTCTCTTTAGACAATGATCTTGGGTCAGATTCGTATGGAAGTCTTAAAAAGCATCTGTCGGTTTCATGTGCCATCTTCTTTACCAGTCCGTATTTGGCATTTGGAATCATGTGTATCCAGTGTTTACTACCCTTAATATTCTCCATGACCTTTATAAATGATTCCATTCTGCTCTGATTCCATATGGCACTATCTCCAATAATGATCTTACTACCGCACCTAATAAACTCATCTATGGAGTCTTTATAATCATTACCGAAATCAAGAATACAACAATCATAATCATCGCTTAAAATCTCAGGTATACGGTCTTTTGCTACTTGCTTATAATAGGTGACCTTATCAAGGCTAAAGGAAGTATCATCCTCATTACTCCACTCGTAAGCCTCCTGCAAGCGGGCAAAATCCATGTGATTGTTGCATTCCAGATAGGCTGTCTTGATTCCCTTTTCTCTACCAAAGTAATAAGCTAAAAGCATCCCTGTATATGTAACTCCAACACCACGGTTTATTCCTATTAAACCTATAGTTCTCTTATCTCTATGACTTGATCTTGTAGACAGTCTTTTTAACAGCATTGTTTTTCTTTTCAAGCTACTACTCCTTTATAGGGTAAAAAGAACTGCCAACTCACGGAAAAATTCATGGCTGCTCTTATCCTTTGGAAGGGCAAAGGGATCGGGTTCATAGGGTATTCTAAGGCAATTTCTACACATCATATTTTTTATTACCTGCCTAAATTGCCTTCCATCTACAAAATTAAACAGGAAAATAACATCTTTATATTCCGATACTATTTCTAATGCCTCCTCAGAATAGCCTAACTCCCAATCCTTAGCTCCAAGTATAAGAACTTTGATATCGGATTGCAAAAAATGCTCTTTATTAGACATATTCAGACTTCCGTAATCTCTAATAACCACATTATATCCTGATAAATCCATCATCTTTGAATTATCTGCGTCTATCATTGATATTCCATTCATTTTAATTACGCCATTTTCCTTATGAAGTCCCATATATCTGTTACCTGAATGCTGCAAGCACCTACTTTTATTTTGCTCTATATATAGGCACTTTAAATTCTGCTTACTTAAGTAACTGCATAGACGAATAGACATGTGGGTTGTGCCTATTCTTGTCTGTGCTCCTGCAATCCCAATCTCTATTGATGATCCTGGATTAATAAAATGTTTTTTCTTTTTAATGATTGCTGATAATTGTTGTTCTAACCCAGATACAGAAGCATACCTAAGTGATGGATTATATCTGAGGCACCGGCTTATAATTCTTTTAAGCTTTTTTGTGCTCTTATTTATAAAGTCTATATGTTCTGTTGTTTCTCCGCTAGCGCTTAAAGTCTTGCCTGTAATCATATAATACATTAGCATTCCGATACCATATACATCACATCTTTCGTCCAAACTAGCCTTGCCATATAATTCAGGGGCTGCATAGCCTATTGTACCATAATGCTCGGTGACAGTTTCGGCTTCGTCGCGAAACATGGCACTTCCAAAGTCAATAAGCTTTATTGTCCGATCAGTTACTATTATGTTGTCGGGCTTTAGATCCAGATATAGAATCGGTCTTTTTACACTGTGGAGATACTTGATTAAATCGCAGAGTTGAAGAGCGAAATGAATTATGATATCATCATGTAGATAGTTCCTTTCAGTAACATACTCTTTGAGGGTTACCCCTTCAAGATATTGTTCGACAATATAGGAACCATCTTCATCTTCTTCAATATCATAAACTATAGGAATACATGAATGCTTTAGATCTTTTAGAATTTGTGCTTCCTTAAGCTGAAGCTTGTATAAGGGATGATGCTTGGAGATATGTTTTATTGCTCGAAATGTATTTAATTTGATATGTTCTGCCAGATAAACCTCGGCTGTGCCTCCTTGGCCAAGAAGCTTAATTATGCGGTACTTGTCGAACCATGTTTCTTGTGGCATACTCTCCTTTCCTACCAGCAAACTATGATGATGGATCATCTGACCTTATTATACCCATATTATGGAAGTATGACAAGCAATTTTTACTGCACGAAATAACAAACTTTTTCTTATATTATGTACAAATTGACTATGTCGAATCTTGAATTATATTAGATGTCTGGCATGTTTATTCATACAAATTTCATAACTTGGCGTATTGACTTTACTTCCTTTTTAACTTATACTCTTTTTACACCAATGGTTGATTTTAGTTGTAACTAAAAGATCAGTTCCTGTTAATACAGAAAGGGGTGTACTCTATGAAGATAGAAAAGATAAGTGACAACCAGATTAGATGTACCTTGAACAAGAGTGATTTGATAGACAGAGAATTGAAAATAAGTGAACTGGCTTACGGTACAGAAAAAGCCAAAGCATTGTTTCGTGATATGATTCAACAAGCCTTTTATGAGTTCGGTTTTGAAGTAGATGATATTCCATTAATGATTGAAGCTATTCCAGTATCTACAGAATGCTTGATTCTGGTTATAACGAAGGTTGAAGATCCCGATGAGCTGGATACTCGTTTCTCAAAGTTTTCCTCCTTCAATACCCATGATTTATCAGATAAATCCGATGATGATGACGACGCTTATGCAGATGAAATAATTAACACCTTTGAGCATTTGGATGACTTTTCAGAGGATATAGAGGACAATTCCAAGGAAGTTATGGATACCTCCGATTCCGAGACAAATAGCAAAAAAAGTGTTCATATTCCAATTAACTTAACAAAGGTTTATTCTTTCCGTTCCCTTGGCGAGGTTATAGATTTAGCCAATGTACTAGTAGGTATTTTTATGGGAAGTAACACTCTCTATAAAGACCCTGTTATGGGGACCTATTATTTAGTCATTAGCATTTCAAAGCATACACCGGAAGAGTTCAATAAAATCTCTAATATTATCTCTGAATACGGTAAGCCCGAACGTACAAATTATGCTACTCCGGTTTACTACGAAGAACACTATGAAGTAATAGTAAAGGATCAAGCTCTACAAATCCTGTCTGTCATGTAAGGGTTAAGAAAACTTAATCTTAAAGCTTAAAGGACATACCGCAAAGCGGTATGTCCTTTTTATTAATACTATTTTATAACCTGTCTTATTCACCAATCTGAGCGGAAATTCTGTCCATAAGATCATCGGGATCCAGTCCATGTACCATAGCTGCTTCTTCTAAGGTCTCACCCTGTGCAGAAGGGCAACCCAGACAGTGCATACCAATCTCAAATAATACCGGAATAATATTCTGATCCATGGCAATTGCCTGTGCAATTGTCATGTCTTTAGTAATCGTAGCCATAAATATACCTCCTTAATTCACCTTTACTACTATAATAAATCATCTTAGACTCTAATATAGCAGCCTAGGCAACATTATATTCGATTAGTCTTACCACGTCAAGAATATAATATATATGTTTTTCCTCTTGCATAATTTTTATTACTATATTAGAATAAATAGGATTGTTATTACAAAGGAGGTTTTATGCTATGGCACATACAATTAATGATGAATGCATCTCTTGTGGCGCTTGTGCAGATGAGTGTCCGACCAGCGCAATCTCTGAAGGTGCTACAAGGTACGAAATTGACCCTGATACATGCATAGATTGCGCAGCATGCGTAGACGTTTGTCCTACCGGTTCAATTTCAGGCTAATTATATGTACATAGAAGGAGAGAGTTGTATCGAACCCTGGCTAAATAGTCCAAGAGTCCTACAAGGCTCTTCTTTTTTATATATAAACCTTATGCTTTTTGAAGAACTTGGAATTTTTTCTTTTTCTACCTTCAAATGTTGCGGCAGCATGCATCCTGCTTCTTTGATAATCCCGTAACGTTGCATCAAACTTTCTATATCGTTCTTCTTCCTTTTCCTCCTGAAGACGCATAAGAAAATTCATTTCCTTAACCACAGAATCTGTTACATTTGTGCTTATTTCTCCTGATAATTCAGAGTTATTGTCCTTTAGTGCTGACTTAATTATCTGACTCATAATTGCCTTAAACTGGCTCATTTTATCTTGCGGTTCCGAGATTTCATGGTTCTTGTCGCTTGTAATAAGGCTTGTCCCTTCTTCATGATCTTGTTCAATGCTACTTTCGTCCTTCCACATATCAATCACCTTCCCGTTAAGTTCATTTTTAAGCTTTACCATAGTCTGATTATCAAGTAATTCTAACTTATTAAGATTAGGTAGAAGCATTTTTATCGCCTTCAATTGAAAGCCTTGCTCTTTTAATTGTTTTATCGTTCTTAACAGTTCAATATCGGTGTCCTTATAATACCGATGTCCCATTTCATTTCTGCCAATTGGTAGGTTAAGCTCGTCCTCCCAATACCTTAGAGTATGTGATTCTACTCCAATCCTTTTTGAAGCCTCCGAAATCATATACCTAACTTCTTCCATCGATCATCCCCCATTGCATTTTGCCTCTGAAATAATGTAATTATTTTCCACTTTTTACATTATAACATAGCAAACCTCAATTGCAATATCTTTTCCTCATATTCCCATTTAACTTATCGACATAAAAAGGAGACACTTCGGTGAAGTCTCTCCTTTTCTACACAATCTTCTATTGTTTTATACATTTCTACTTTAATATATGCAATAATACTACCATACTATCTTAAGAATAATTCTTAATGCAATTACAATCGTCTTATTAGATCCTGTTATCTCTATTGGCAAACTTCATATACTGTGCCAACCAAGCAAGCTTAATAGTTCCCGTAGGACCGTTACGCTGCTTTCCTATGATAATTTCAGTTACCCCCGGTTCCTCTGAATCCAAATGATAATAATCATCACGATATATAAACATTACAACGTCGGCATCCTGCTCAATGGCTCCGGATTCTCTAAGATCCGATAACATAGGTCTTTTATCAGGTCGTTGCTCAACCGCACGGCTTAACTGAGATAAGGCGACTACCGGAACATTTATCTCTCTTGCCAGAGCCTTTAGTGCACGGGAAATCTCTGAGATTTCCTGTTGCCTTGATTCAGCTCTTTTACTGCCTGACATCAATTGAAGATAGTCTATTACAATAAGCCCCAAATTTCTCTCAAGCTTAAGCTTTCGGCATTTGGATCTTAGTTCACTAACCGATATGGATGATGTATCATCTATAATCAAATTGGAATTTCCGATTATTCTGGCACTTTCCATTAAGTTTGCCCATTCATCAGCAGATAGATTACCTGTTCTTATATTTTGAGAATCAACTCTGGAATTCATTGCTAAAATACGCTTTGCCAACTGATCCTGAGACATTTCCAAGCTAAAAATCGCTGTGGTTATATTAGAGCGTAAGGCTACATACTCAGCTATATTCAGTGCAAAAGCCGTCTTTCCCATGGATGGTCTTGCAGCTATTAATATTAAATCTGAAGGCTGCAATCCTGCCGTCTTATAATCCAAATCGTAAAAGCCTGTCGCAATTCCTGTTACGCTTCCTTTGTTCTTTGAAGCGGCTTCAATACTGTCTATGGAACGAAGTACAATCTCCCTAATATCAGTAAATTCCTTAGTACCACGATTTTGAGAAATATTAAATACTTCTTTTTCTGTCTTTTCCAAGATAACATCAAGCTTTTCCTTATCAAGATAGCAATCATTTGCTGTATCTTCTGCAACCTTGATTAGTCTCCTAAGTACGGCCTTATCTCTTACAATTTGAGCATAATATTTCACATTGGCGGACGTAGGTACTGACGACACCAAATCTCTTATAAACTCCAGACTGCTTATCTGTGGGGGAACATCCTGTTCCTTCAGCCTGTTTTGCAATGTCACCAGGTCCACGGGTTTTCCCTCATTAAATAAATCCAGCATTGTATCGAATAGTATACCATGCTGCTGCTCATAAAAATCACTGCTATTTATTACTTCAGAAGCTACAAGAATAGCATCCTTGTCCATTATCATGGAACCAATGACAGACTGCTCAGCTTCTAAGCTATGAGGAAGTATCTTCTTTATAAAAGCTTCATCCATTAGTAATCCCCCTCTATGACCCTTATACTACTTTAAACCGCTTCAACTACGACCTTTAGTTCTACTGTAACCTTGGGATGTAGTTTTACACCTACTGTATAGGTACCTGCATTTTTAATAGGCTCTGAAAGCTGTATCTTTTTCCTGTCCAGCTCTAGACCTGACTGTTCATTTAATGCTGCAGCAATCTCCTTAGTGGAAATCGAACCGAAGGTTTTACCGCCTTCTCCGGCTTTTATCTTTAGATTAACTGTAGAAGCCTCTAATTTTGTAGCTAGCTGTCTGGCCTCCGCAAGAATTTCCTGTAACCTTCTATCCTCGGCATCCTTTTGAATCTTTAATTCATACAAATTCTGCTTTGTAGCTTCTACACCAAGCTTCTTTGGTAGAATGAAATTTCTCGCATATCCATCACTAACCTTCACAATATCGCCCTTCTTACCCAGGCTTTTAACGTCCTCCATCAATATAACTTCCATTTGGCTGACTCCTTTCTATTACAAAACATTTATGGTTATAGTAGCTGACTTCCAGCTGGTCTATATATCTCCTTCTTTGACCATGGTATCAAGTGTTTCCTTCAGCTTAATTATTGCTTCTTCAATTGTACAATCCTCTAATTGGCTACCAGCCACGCTAAGATGACCGCCGCCTCCTAACCTCTCCATAACAAGCTGAACATTAACCTCGTCTATAGATCTTGCACTTATATATATCTTGTTATTAAATTCAGACAGAACAAAAGAAGCCTTAATATCTGCAATATTTAATAGTTCGTTAGCCACTTGAGCTCCGAGTACTGTAGGGCTGTCCACATCGGTATCAGCACATACTGCTATTGCAAAATAATCTAAATAGACCTCAGTACTGCTTATTGCATCAGCTTTAGTCTTAAACTCCATTAAATCGCTTCTAAAAAACTTACGAAGCCTGGTTACATCCGCACCGTTTCTTCTTAAATATGCTGCAGCCTCAAAGGTCCTAACTCCTGTCTTAGTCAGGAAGTTGTTCGTATCAATCACGATACCTGCATATAGAGCGTCAGCTTCCATGGGTCTTAGCTTCAGATTACCTCCGATGTATTGCAGTAT
>SHOH01000211.1 GCA_004294845.1 Anaerolineaceae bacterium | reverse complement strand
AATAGTCTGGAGGTGCCTTATGATATTAGCGGAGCGAGCGGTAACATAGAAGAATTTATAGAGTTGGAGGAGGGGTTAGAGAGCGGAGTCTACCTTGTTGATACTGATACAACAGCCTCTGTAAACATTACTATTGAAAGACAGGAGACAAAGGAGATATCCATCTGGCCAAATGATATTGAGTTAAAGAATAGACCCGAAGATTTGCAGGTGTTAATTATTACCAAGGGACCAATTAATCTTAATATTTTAGGTCCTAGCAGTGAAATTAAGAATGTAACCAGGAATAACCTAAAACCATATATTGATTTAACAGGGTATTCCTTAGGTACATATTATATGAATCTTAATTGTGACATGACTGGAAACGTAATATTAGATTATGCACCGATAATTATGTTAAATATAACTCCTCAGCTTTGAACCTCTTATGACTAAAGTCACCTTGTTCTTCTTGTGTTTATACAAATATAAGCGACATATACTAGGCTCATGAAAACCCGAGTTATGAAAACCCGTGAAAAAATGGTTGCCAATTGAATTCTTCGATGATATAATTGAGGTCACTTTATTCAGTGGCCTCATATTAACATAAGAGTGTTTCGCAAAGCGTGGCACTCGTTGCTAACATAAGAGTGTTTCGCGAAGCGTGACACTCGTTGTTTATATATACTTATGGCCATTGGATCATAATATAAGTTAACAAAAATGCCAAAAGAAAGGATCTGATTAATTGGGACTCGAGTAGACGACATTACATTATTTATTGTGAAAAAATACAGTGTGATTTATCGACTCCGACTTAGTATAGTTTCGTAATAATGTATTTTTATAACTAAACAGATTATATTAATGAGGAGGATTTACAGTGATGAATTATAAAAGATATAGAAAGAATCCGGTGATTGATCTTCCGGATAGGCAATGGCCCAACAAGGAAATTAATAAGGCACCAATTTGGTGTAGTGTGGATTTAAGAGACGGAAACCAAGCATTAATAGAGCCGATGGTTGTGGAAGAAAAGGTTGAATTTTTTAAGCTGCTTGTAGATTTGGGTTTCAAGGAAATAGAGGTTGGATTTCCTTCTGCCTCACAAATTGAGTACGATTTTTTGAGACAGCTTGTAGATCGAAAACTGATACCTGATGATGTAACCATTCAGGTACTGGTTCAATGTAGAGAACATCTGCTAAAAAGAACCTTTGAAGCCTTGGAAGGCTTACCCAGAGCAATAGTTCATATTTATAATTCCGTATCCGTATTACAAAGGGATGTGGTATTTAATATGAGCAAGGAGCAAATAAAGAATATTGCAGTGGAAGGTACTAAGCTGGTTAAGGAATATGCAGAATATTTTCCCGGTGAGATTATACTGGAATATTCACCCGAAAGTTTTTCGGGAACCGAAGTGGATTATTCCTTAGATGTATGCTTGGCTGTTATTGACACCTGGAATCCGACTCCGAAGAATAAGATGATTATTAATCTTCCTTCAACAGTTGAGATGAACACCCCTAATGTATATGCAGATCAAATAGAATGGATGAACAGACATTTTAAGAACAGAGACAGTATAATCTTGAGCGTGCATCCACATAATGATCGAGGAACAGGTATAGCCGCAACTGAACTGGCAATTCTTGCAGGAGCAGATAGAGTGGAGGGAACATTGTTCGGGAACGGAGAAAGAACCGGTAATGTAGACATCCTGACTATTGCATATAATATGTTTTCCCAAGGGATAGATCCTAAGCTTAATATTTCCAGCATAAATGATATTATTGACGTATATGAGCGTTTAACCAAAATGAAGGTTCACGAAAGGCATCCTTATGCCGGCAAACTGGTATTTACAGCATTTTCAGGCTCTCATCAGGATGCGATTAACAAGGGAATGCGTGCCATGACAGAAAGGAATAGCCAGACATGGGCAGTTCCTTATCTTCCTATTGATCCTTCAGATATAGGAAGAAGCTATGAGCCTGTTGTTCGAATTAACAGTCAGTCCGGTAAGGGCGGCGTAGCATTTATCATGGAGACTTATTTTGGATACAAGCTGCCTAAGGGAATGCATAAGGAATTTGCAGATGTAATCCAGGCACTGTCTGAAAAGCAGGGTGAAGTTGCTCCTGATCAGATAATGGATGAATTCAAGAAGTGTTATATAGATAAAAAAGAACCTCTACATTATAGAGGAAGTAAGTTTGAGGATATTATGGATCATGAAGAAGGTTGTACTCATGCTACCATCCGCTACACTGACCATGGAGTGGAGAAATCCTTTGAAGCTACAGGAAACGGTCCTATTGATGCAGTTCTTAAAGGCTTGCAGGAGGAACTGGGTATCCATATTAAGGTTCTTGACTATACAGAGCATGCTCTTGGCGGTGGTGCAGGCGCACAGGCTGCGGCATATATTCATATGCTGGATATGACAACAAGCAAGACGACATTTGGTGTCGGAGTAAGCTCCAATATTACCAGGGCATCCATAAGAGCAATATTTTCTGCCATGAATCGCCTAGGCATAAGACAGTAAAACCACCATTATCGGTGCAGTCGACGAAACTCCAAGGGAGTGTAGCCGACTGCACTTTTAAATGTTGCAATAAAATGACTTGTATCATTATAA
>SHOH01000074.1:10676-14997 GCA_004294845.1 Anaerolineaceae bacterium | reverse complement strand
AAAAATAAATCGCCATGATATTATAGAAATCACGGCGATTTATAAGGAGAAAGCATTCCATTAAAATGCTAAATATTAATTATACTTGAGATAGTAAGAATTTTTCATGAACTGCATTCATTGCTTTTTCTACATGGACTTCATCAATTAATACAGTTACTCTGATTTCAGAGGTGGATATCATCTTAATATTAACTCCCACATCATATAAAGCTTCGAACATTTTAGCAGCAACTCCTGCATTAGTCATCATTCCTGCTCCTACTATGGAGACCTTTGCTACTCCTTTTTCCACGTCCACCTTCTGGCACTTTAGGCTGCCCTGACGATGGCGTTCTATGGTAGCTACAGCCTCTTCAAGATCATCTTCCTTAACGGTAAAGCTTATATCCTTAGTTCCGTCTCGACCGATGGATTGTAAGATGATATCTACATTTACATTATGCCTTGCTAAATGATTGAATAACTTAAAGGCAACACCGGGTTGATCCTCCAATCCAATTACGGCTATTCGGGCTGTGTTTTTATCGGAAGCCACACCGCTGACAAGCATTTTCTCCATATTTACTACCTCCTTAACTATAGTACCTTCAGTTTTATTAATACTGGAACGAACAACCAGCTGTACACCATATTTCTTTGCCATTTCAACGGATCTGTTATGCAATACCCCTGCTCCCAAGGATGCCATCTCAAGCATTTCATCGTATGTGATCTCGTTTAGTTTCCTTGCTGTGGGGACAATTCTCGGATCGGCTGAATATACCCCGTCAACATCAGTGTATATTTCACATTTATCTGCATGAAGAGCTGCTGCCAATGCCACTGCGGTTGTATCTGAGCCACCTCTGCCAAGTGTTGTATAATTATCGAATTTGTTAACACCTTGGAAGCCTGTGACAATAACTACTCGTCTGTTTTCTAGTTCATTTTTAACTCTATCTGTATCAATCCTTTTTATTCTTGCATTGCTATATACGGATGTGGTATGCATTGCAACCTGGTATGCATTTAATGATACTGCAGGTACACCTAAGGCATCCAATGCCATCGCCATAAGGGCGACAGACATCTGCTCTCCCGTTGTAAGTAGCATATCCATTTCCCGTTTAGGAGCATTGGGATTAATATCTTTCGCCATTTGAATTAAGATATCAGTCTGTTTTCCCATTGCTGATAATACAACCACGATTTCATTGCCGTCTTTGTAGTCTTCTTCAATCCTTTTGGCAACGTTATAAATTCTTTCTTTATCGGCGACTGATGATCCGCCAAACTTTTTGACTATTAGCATAGCTGCCTCCTAACATTAAGTTTTCGTACTTATGCTTATTCTCCTTAGTTAAATAATCTGTCAATGATAGTATATCCTTTAAGAATAACATTGCCACTGCAAATAGCATCTATTTCATTATATCGATAACTATTTTTTATATTGACTCTATTGTCATAAAGAAGATAAGGAACCGGATCATCTGTATGAGTTCTAAGGTGGATTGGTGTAGGATGATCAGGCATTATAAGCATCCTATAATCCTCACCTGATACTTCCATTCCTTCTACAACAGGCTTTATAACTCTTTGATCCAAGTATTGAATTGCTTTTATTTTATTCTCTATATTACCCTGATGTCCCATCTCATCCGGGGCTTCCACATGGATATATACAAAATCATAATTTTGCTTAAGTAGTACGTCTATGGCAGCACTTGCTTTACCTTCATAATTAGTATGAAGTGTACCGTTTGCGCCGGGCACATCAATTACCTTCATTCCAGCCCCTACTGCTATGCCCTTCAATAAATCAACCGCTGATATCATGGCACCCTTTTTATTATACTTCTCCTCAAAGGATGAAAGTGCAGGTTTCGTACCGGCTCCCCAGAACCAAATAGAATTTGCTTTGTTAAGGCCTTTTTTCTTACGCTCTATATTTAAAGGATGCTCATTAAGAATATCGTAGCTTTTTATCATCATGCTTTTGAGCGCTTCATCCTTTGGTAGATACTTTCCTATTCTTTTACCCAAAATATCATGAGGCTCCATTAGGGGTATAACCTTTCCATTCTCCCAAATAGTCAGATGTCGATAGCTGGTTCCTTTATAGTACTTGTAGTTTTCATTTTCTAACTCATCTCTTACTGCTTCCAGTAGAACCCCGGCATCTTCTGTGGATATTTCACCCGAGCTGTGGTCTATAATGATTTTATCCTCATAGGATCCTTCTTCTGAAAGTGTTACCAGATTACACCTGATGGCGATATCTGTCTCCTTCATGTCTACCCCTATACTTAAAGCTTCCAAGGGAGACCTTCCAGAATAATATTTAACCGGATCATATCCAAGTACAGAGAGATTTGCCGTATCGCTTCCCGGCTTCATCCCTTTAGGTATGGTATGGACCAGTCCTAGCTCTGATTTCTTAGCCAATAAGTCTATACAAGGTGTATCCGCTACCATAAGCGGTGTTTTATCACCAAGCGCCCCGATTAGTTCGTCTGACATTCCATCTCCCAGTATTATAATGTACTTCACATCCTCCAACCCTTTCGTTCCTAAAATCTAATTCTAATACTTCCTATTAATCCCGGTATACGCTCTTTCTTATCCTTCATCTCTCTTTCTGTAATTAGAGGTGTGATAAATGCAAATTCATCCTTTACCACCTCAGTTAACTCTTCTACCTCGCCAAACAAGGCTTTAATATCATCAAGAATTTCTTTTTTCTTATTAACTCTTATTAAGAATCTATGCTTCACCAAATCTATATTAATGAGATCAAGCTTCTTACTGCTCCAGATAGTCCAAATATTTTTATTAAGGTGCTTTGCGGCATCTACCACATCAGCCACAACAGCACTGGCCGTAGGAAGCTTACCTGCGCCGCTTCCATAAAACATTACATCTCCTATGACATTTCCGCGAACATATATACCGTTAAACACATCATTTACACTGTATAGTGGATGATTTGCTCTAATCATCATAGGAGCTACCATGGCATATACATTTTCATCATCTTCACGAATGCTGGATGCAAAGAGCTTTATCCTTGCATCAAGAGCTTTTGCATACAAGATATCCACATCGGTGATATTCGCAATACCCTCTGTATATATATCCTCAAAATCCACCTGCATCCCATAAGCTAAAGATGAAAGTATCGCGATTTTTCTGCAGGCATCATGACCATCCACATCAGCTGAGGGATCTCTTTCGGCATATCCTAAGGCCTGAGCATCTTCTAAAGCCTCATTAAAACCAATTCCCTCTTCACTCATTTTAGTAAGCATATAATTGGTGGTACCATTTAATATGCCGGTAATCTCAACGATTTCATCAGCTGTAAGAGATTGATTAAGCGGACGAATTATCGGTATACCTCCGCCTACACTTGCTTCAAATAGAAAATTCAAATTTCTTGTCTTAGCAATATCAAGTAGCTCGGCTCCATGCTTAGCCACCAATTCTTTATTCGAGGTTACTACGCTCTTTCCTTTAAGCAAAGCTTCCTTTACAAAGGAATAAGCCGGGTTAATTCCTCCCATAACCTCTACCACAATTTTAACTTGGGGGTCATTTAAAATTATATTCACATCATGAACAAGAATTTCGCTTATTGGGTCTCCGGGAAATTCTCTGATATCTAAAACATATTTTATATTAATCTTAGCTCCGGCTCTTTTTCTAATACTCTCCCCGTTTGTATTAAGAACCTCTACCACGCCGGATCCAATAGTGCCATATCCTAGTACTGCTATGTTGATCATGTTAATCCTCCAATTATTTTATATTCAAGCATGTCACCGACACCTAATCAGTAGAATTAAAGCGGTGTTTTACTTATTCCCTGGCCAAGGTTTTAACATAATGAATGCCTTCAAGTCCTTCAATAGTTTCTAGCATAATAGAAATGCTTTCGGTCTGGGGCAGTATCTCTATACTTAATGTCAGCATAGCAATTTTGTTAACCGGAATAGTCTGATGGATAGTTAGAATATTCGCCTGGGACTTTGCCACATGACTGAGAACCTTTGACAACAAGCCGGGAGTATCATCCATTTGAATCATAAAAGTAATGGTCTTTCCTCTTGTGTGCTCATAAAAGGGGAAAATATCATCACGATACTTATAAAATGAACTTCTGCTTATTTGAACCGCATCTGTAGCCTCTTGTACAGTTATAACCCGTTCCGAATCAATGAGTCTTTTAGCCTCTACAACCTTTAATAGTACCTCCGGTACCGCTTTCTTTTTCACAATATAATATTGCTCTTCCCTCACTTGATCATACCTCCTATATAGCCTAAAACATACATCA
>SHOH01000074.1:0-10576 GCA_004294845.1 Anaerolineaceae bacterium | reverse complement strand
TACCTCCTATATAGCCTAAAACATACATCAGCATACAACGGAGGTATTACCTCCCAAAGATCATTTTATATGCATATGTGTGTATCACAAATACAACTGTCTTTCTAAGAAAGAAATCTTATCATATATTTATGCATAATGCAATAGCCGGTTCACATTTGCCAGACAAAAAAATTAACTTTGTTACTTATGCTTTATTATATCGAATAAAAATAAAATATATTGTATAAAAATAATAATAGGCTTTACTGTATCCAAAAGAAACAGTACGCTTTATTGCGACACAAAGGACCTGTCACATAAAACATACTGTTTCTCTTGGACTAATCTGCTTATTCGTGGTTATAGTATCTTTGAAAGAAATTCCTGCAGTCTTGGATGCTTGGGATTATCAAAAAATTCATCGGGAGTATTTTGCTCCACAATCTTTCCCTCATCCATAAAGAGAACTCGGGTAGCCACCTTCTTTGCAAATCTCATCTCATGGGTTACCACTACCATGGTCATACCTTCCTCTGCTAAGCTTTCCATAAGATCCAACACCTCTCCCACCATTTCTGGATCCAGGGCAGAGGTCGGTTCATCAAAAAGCATCACATCGGGATTCATGGCTAAAGCACGAATTATTGCTATACGCTGCTTTTGGCCACCGGATAATTTATTAGGATAAGCACCTGCTTTTTCTGTCAGCCCGATTCGCGTAAGGAGTTCCATAGCCTTCTTCTTAGCCTCACCCTTTGTCATGATACCAAGCTGAATTGGAGCAAGTGTTATATTCTCTAACACACTAAGATGAGGAAATAGATTAAATTGTTGAAATACCATACCCATCTTCTGTCTTATCTGATTAATGTTCGCATTCTTATCTGTTATCTTCTTATCTTCAAACCATATTTCACCATCGGTCGGCTCTTCCAGCAGATTTAGACAACGTAAGAATGTCGATTTGCCGGACCCTGATGGTCCTATAACGACTACCTTTTCACCTTTATTAATAGTTTCATCAATTCCATTTAAGACTACATTATCACCAAAAGCCTTTTTCAAATTCTTAGTTAAAATCACTCTTAGAAAGCCTCCTTTCAAATATGGATAAAAGCTTAGACAGACCCATAACTATAACCAAATAGCATATGGCAGCAATTATAAGTGGAGGCAATATGTCCCAGGTTCTCGATCCAATATACTGTGCCGCCTTAGTTAGGTCTGTAACAGCTATAACGCTTGCCACAGAGGTTTCCTTTATTAAGACTATAAACTCGTTACCCAATGCAGGGAGTATATTTCTAACAGCTTGAGGCAGAATTATCTTTATCATAGTTTGTATATAATTCATTCCGAGAGATCGTCCCGCTTCCATCTGACCTTTGTCAATTGACTCAATTCCTGCGCGAATAATTTCCGCTACGTAAGCACCAGAATTTATCCCAAAGCAGACAGATCCAATTAATATCTCATTGGCATTCCTGGATGTAAATATCAAATTATATATGATAAGAAGCTGTACCATCAAAGGTGTACCCCTTATAACATTGATATATACATTACACACTGATGAAAGCCATTTCATCTTATAGTTTGTGGCAGTCACTTTAAATACTGCAACAAGCACTCCGATAATGATTCCCAATACAATAGCAAAGAATGATATTAATAGAGTTATCTTTAATCCCTGCAAATAGGCAAGATATCTCTGATCCGGTACAATTGCATTATAAAAGGATGAATAAATATCCTTTCCCCAATCAGACAAAGCTGTTAGAATTCTGTCAAACCATGAACCAGATAAATACAATATATTTCCTCCCTTCCTAGTAAACCTGAGAATAACTTTCTCTGGCCCGCATACATACTCACATTTATGTAATAGGGCGTAAGACCTATTACGCAAATATAGGGCTGCACTATGAATACAGCCCCTACAAGATTAAACCATTATCAATTTATTATTTTGTATGATTAGCGGTAAATTCATCAATCTTTCCATCATCAATCAGCTGTTTAATTACCGTATTGATATCCTCAAGTAAATCCTTATTGCCCTTCTTTACAGCAATAGCATACTTATCTTCAAATAATACCCCGTCAAGAATTGTAAGCTCAGGATTAGTTGCTACCATCTCTTCAGCAGGATACTGATCCATTACTATACAATCAATCTTATTGTTCTTTAGATCCTCTGCTGCCTGAGCAAATTTGGTATAGCGCTTTATCTCTTTTGCAGATATATTCTCTTCTACCCAAAAATCTGCGATATTACCTTGTTGTACACCGACAATTTTATCATCTAAATCATCTATACTTGCCACAGCGGAATTGTCTTTGTTTACTACAACAACCTCAGTTGAGTTAACATAATCAATGGAAAAATCCATTATCTTTGCTCTTTCTTCATCCACAGATACACCTGCTGCAACAAAATCCACTGTACCGTTTTGTACCGCCAGAAGCGCTCCGTCAAAATCCATGTTCCTTATCTCAAGCTCTTTTCCTAAATAAGCCGCAATTTCTTTTGCAATATCCATGTCTATCCCGACAACCTCATTACCCTTCATATATTCATAGGGTGCAAAGCCTGCCTCTGTTCCTACAATAATTGTGTCCTTCTTAGAACCACATCCGACAAGTAAAAGCGCTGACATCGATATAGTTACAGCCAATAATCCAATAATTCTTTTTTTCATAATACACTTCCTCCAAACTTTGCTAAACACCATTTTAGGATTTAGCACATAATATCAAATCTACTTTTTGTTCTTAGACTGTAAAGCCATTTTCTCTTCGTCATCGATAAGAGAATCATTATCTAAAAGTAGAATGAGTCCATCGCCTACATTTGCAATAGACTTAATATAAGAGGTGTTATTGCATTTTATGACTGTGGGGACATCAAATATGTTGGATGATTCAAAATCAAGTATACCTTTAACATTATCTACCTCAAAAGCAATATCTATTCCCTTTACTTTGGTAATCAAAAATCTGGTATCCTTATCCTGCTTTTTATCTTCAAAGCCAAATTTTCTTCTTAAGCTATAAACAGGGATATCATTGCCACGCAAATCGATTTTACCCTTCACATTATTAGGTGAATTAGCCATTTTTTTAATAATCATATCCTTTTCAACTGTATTAACGTCAGTAATATCAAGTCCGTAATCTTCCCCATTTAATTCAAAAACCGCCTGCTTAGTACTCATAAACTACCTCCCTAGCCGCTAAAGCGACATATTTTATTCTTTAGGATTAAAGTTTGTTTTGCGCATTCCATTTTAAGTATGCATTTACAAAAGGATCTAGGTTTCCGTCAAGAACACCGGTTGCATTGCCCACTTCCTCGTTTGTTCTATGATCTTTTACCATGGTATAAGGCTGTAATACATAGGAACGAATCTGGCTACCCCATCCTATTTCCTTCACTTCTCCGCGGATTCCCGATATCTTCTCCTGATTCTCCTGTTGCTTCATTAGGTATAATCTGGCCTTAAGCATCTGCATAGCCTTATCCTTGTTCTGTAGCTGAGACCGTTCATTCTGACATTGTACCACGGTATTAGTGGGAAGATGGGTAATCCGGATAGCGGATGATGTTTTATTCACATGCTGCCCTCCGGCACCGCTGGAGCGGTAAGTATCAATCCGTAAATCCTTCTCATCAATCTCTATTCCCATATCGTCCTCGATATCCGGCATTACATCACAGGACACAAAGGAGGTTTGGCGCTTACCTGCTGCATTAAAGGGTGATATTCTTACCAAACGATGAACACCACGTTCGGATTTCAAATAACCAAAAGCATTCTCGCCATTAACCTGTAGTGTAACAGATTTCAAACCTGCTTCATCACCATCCAAAAAGTCAAGAATTTGGGTGGAAAACCCCCTCTTATCAGCCCATCTTTGGTACATCCGAAGTAGCATGCTGGCCCAGTCACAGCTTTCTGTTCCTCCCGCACCCGCATGTAAGGTAAGGATTGCATTGTAGCTGTCATAGTCCTCAGATAATAAGGTCTTTAGCTTCAAATCCTCTAAGTCGATGGTGAATAAGTTCAAGGACTCTTCAATCTCTGCTAGTAGTGATTCATCATTTTCTTCATAACCCATCTGGATTAAAGTAGCAACATCCTCATATTCTGATTTAAGCCTATCATATTCTTCCACAGTACCCTTAAGCTTAGTAAGCTCCTTCATGATTTTCTGAGCTTTATTAGCATCATCCCAAAAATCGGGTTCTTCCATGATTTTATTAATCTCTCTTATGCGCGATTTCTTTTCTGCCAGGTCAAAGTGAATCCCCCACTTCAACCAGCGGTTTTTCATAGGTTTCTAAGGTATATTTATACTGATCTAATTCAACCACTTAATCACCTCTTTCAAGTATTATAACTTATCGTTAATAAAAATGCAATAGTAATGTATAAAAATACGTTTATTATTTTTTCAAAACCTTGTATTATGAATTTCGTCCACAGCAATGCTTATACTTCCTTCCGCTTCCACAGGGACAGGAATCATTAGGCTGTATCTTTTTACCGCTCCTTTTTATAGGTGCATTAGCTAAAGTGTCATCTCTATTTGTACCGGTAACCTTAGCTACCTGTTCTCTTTCAACCTTCTGCTCAATTCTTACATGCATAAGTGCCTTTACAGTTTCCTCTTGAATAGAAGCGGTCATAGCTTCAAACATTTCAAATCCTTGGAATTTATATTCAACAATAGGTTGACGATTACCATAAGCCTGAAGGCCAATTCCCTGACGAAGCTGATCCATATCATCGATATGATCCATCCATTTACGGTCGATTGACTTTAGGAGGATTACCCGCTCAATTTCTCTCAAATGCTCACTCTCAGGAAACTGTGCTTCCTTTTCCTCATATAGCTTAACAGCTATTTCCTTTAATTGCTGGATCAGGTCATTTTTCTTCATATGCTTCATCTGATCAGCTTTAATTGTCACAGGCTCCATAGGTATTATTGGCAAAAGAAGATTGTTTAACTCCTCAAGATTCCACTCACTTGTAGGCTGGTCCTCACTAATACAGGTATTGACACATCCCTCTACCGTATCTGTTATCATCTTATATATGGTATCCCGCATGCTTTCCCCATCCAGGACTCTTCTTCTTTCTGCGTATATAACCTCTCTCTGCTCATTATTAACTTGGTCATATTCTAAAAGATTCTTTCTTATACCAAAGTTGTTGCTCTCAATTCTTTTTTGAGCCTTCTCTATTGCATTTGAAAGCATTTTATGCTCAATCTGCTCACCGTCGGCTATTCCCAAAGAATTAAAGATTCCCATCAGTCGTTCTGATCCGAACAGACGCATTAGGTCATCCTCCAACGAAATATAAAAACGAGATTCACCGGGGTCACCCTGTCTTCCTGCACGTCCGCGAAGCTGGTTATCAATACGTCTTGCTTCATGTCGTTCAGTACCGATAATCTTAAGACCGCCTACTTCAGCCACACCTTCACCAAGCTTAATATCCGTACCACGACCGGCCATATTCGTAGCAATAGTAACCGCTCCAAACTTACCGGCCTCAGCTACAATCTCAGCCTCCATCTCATGAAACTTAGCATTAAGAACATTGTGAGGAATATTTCTCTTCTTTAATAAACTACTGATTTCCTCGGATGCATCAATAGTAATAGTACCTACCAGTACAGGTTGGCCTTTTTTATGAGATTCTACAACTTCATTTACAATTGCATTAAGCTTTTCTTTTTGTGTCTTATAAACTGCATCCTGCCTATCAATTCGAATTACAGGAACATTCGTGGGAACCTCAATTACGTCCATTCCATAGATTTCTCTGAATTCCTGTTCCTCGGTAAGAGCCGTACCTGTCATACCACACTTTTTATTATATTTATTAAAGAAGTTCTGGAATGTTATCGTTGCAAGAGTCTTACTCTCTCTATTTACCTTAACATGCTCTTTTGCCTCTATTGCCTGATGGAGTCCGTCACTGTAACGTCTGCCTGGCATTATACGACCAGTGAACTCGTCCACAATCAGGACATCATTATCCTTAACAACATAGTCCTTATCTCTATGCATTAAATTATGAGCTCTTAGAGCAAGAATTATATTATGTTGAATTTCAAGGTTTTCAGGATCTGCCAGATTTTCAATATTAAAGAAGCTTTCAACTCTCTTAACACCATCTGCTGTTAAGTGAACATTCTTTTCCTTCTCATTAACTATAAAGTCGCCTTCTTCAGTTATTTCTTCTTTCATTATGGCAGCCATTTTAGTTAACTCAGCGCTTGCCTTACCCTTAACCAGCTGTCTGGCTAATATATCGCACACCCGATATAGCTCGGTAGACTTACCGCTACTACCGGATATTATTAGAGGTGTTCTGGCTTCGTCTACCAGCACAGAGTCCACTTCGTCAATAATGGCATAGTGCAGATCTCTTTGTACCAGCTGTTCCTTATAAATGACCATGTTATCTCTTAGATAATCAAAGCCAAATTCGTTATTGGTACCATAGGTAATATCACATGCATATGCTTCCCGTCTCTCATCCTTTTCTAAGCTATTTAAAATAACTCCTACCTTTAAGCCTAAAAATTCATGTATCTGCCCCATCCATTCCGAGTCACGTTTTGCCAGATAATCATTAACGGTAATAATATGAACTCCTTCTTCTTCAAGAGCATTTAAATAGGCAGGTAATGTAGCCATCAGAGTCTTACCTTCACCTGTCCTCATCTCAGCAATACGTCCCTGATGAAGGATTACGCCACCCATTAATTGCACTCTAAAGTGCCTCTGCCTGATTGTTCTTTTTGCTGCCTCACGGACAGCAGCATATGCTTCTACCAATATATCATCAAGTGTTTCACCATTCTTAAGTCTGTTTTTGAACTCAGTGGTCTTAGCTCTAAGAGCTTCGTCAGATAGCTTTTCGAACTCAGGCTCCAATGCCTCTATCCGATCTACTATAGGCACTATTCGCTTGATTTCTCTCTCGCTATGAGTTCCAAATATTTTCTCTATTAATCCCATTTTATTTTCACTCCCGTATTTTTACATGATCTATGCGATTATTCACCTAATATTGTAACATTACAAGTATTGTTATTCAACTTATTTTTATTATATGAGCTTATAGCAACCAACAGGCTGCCGCTTTTGCGGCAGCCTGTTGGTTGTTTTTTATGCCTTGGCTATTATGAATAAGCAAAGCTCATGAACTTCGTTCATTCGCTCGCGTTGCTCGCTCTGTGCTGTCTTTCCCGATTTAGAAAGCTTATAATGCTTTCTAAATCGGTTATCCATCACATAGCTTTGCTTATTCGCGCAGGTTAGTACTCCGGTTCAATAAGTCCATAGGTATTACCTTTCCTCTTATATACTACATTTACTTCATCCGTGCTTGCATTTCTGAATACATAGAAATTGTGTCCCAAGAGTTCCATCTGCACACAAGCCTCTTCTGCATCCATAGGCTTTATTGCGAACCTTTTTGTCTTAACAATCTTGATACCATCATCTTCAACATAATCATCTTCAATAAATGATTTGTTGAAATTGGTAGATGCTTGTTTATGATTTATCAATTTATTCTTATATTTTCTTAACTGTCTTTCAATTATTTCCTCTACTAAATCAATAGAAACATACATATCGTTACTGGTCTCTTCAGCTCTGATAATGCTTCCTTTTACCGGAATAGTCACTTCGATTTTCTGTCTTTCTTTTTCTACACTAAGTGTTACATGAATTTCTGTATCAGGAGTGAAATAACGTTCCAGTTTCCCAATCTTTTCATATACAGCTGTCTTTAAGCTTTCCGTTACATCAATATTCTTGCCACTGATAATATAACGCATAAGATCAACTCCTTTACCTCTATTAGCATTTGATATATTGCTTAACTAAATTATAGCATAGTGCAAAAACTGTGACAAGCACTTTAGGATAATGTACCCAAGTAGTGTCAAGCTTCATGATTTTACATATTATTTATCCAATTTTTGCATAATCCTATTTTTTCCAACATTTTATGTTAAGATTTTGTTAATTTAAATTAATATGGAACGTTTTCCGACAATTAAGAAAGCTGGTAGAAAAAGGGAATATTTAGGCAAAAAAGGTCGATTTATCAGAAGTAACAAAACGGATTTTCGAACTTGACAGGTTTTTTACTATGCGACAAGAGTAGTTTGTGATTGTGGATAATGTGGATAAATCCGTGTATAACTTCTTTTTATTCAAAAATGGGGGTTTTTTTATGTTGATAACTTTATTGATAAATAATAATTTAAAAATGATTATATCCAATTTATGTAAGTATTATTCATGCTTTTGTGCAATATTGCTATATCCGCCTTTGTCAATAGGTCTTTTCTATGATTTTTAATATATTAATTTAAAATAGGAATTTCTCTAATAAAATCAGTTTTAAAGTCATTATGAAAGCTTAATTATGATATTGCTAGAACAATTCAATAATTAATCGAATCTGCCCCCTTTACCTAATTCAACAAGAAAGAGTTTCACGTTTTTTTCATAGGAGACACTTTCCTCGCCAATAAAAAATCCCATGGGATCAAAGACCATGGGATGCAGTGCTTTTTAGTTTGATTTTAGACTTCTTTCATAATGGTCGACCTTGTCTGCAAGAAATGGGGCAAGTCCAACAAATTCGGCTCCATATGCCTTTAAATTCCCTTCCGCCTCACCTAATCTTACAATCTGTATTACAACTCTGAAGAAGTCACCGTTACCAAATTGAATATTGCCTCTGAAATAATATCCTATAGGCAAATTTGCCTCGCTGACAAATCCAATACCACTTCTTGATATGTCATAGACCGAAATTGAAGTACCTATATTACTGACTATAACATTATCCTGCTTAAATATCTCATCTATCTCCAGCTTAAGTTCGATAGGTAGCCTCTTATATCTTCTTCTTTCCTGATTATCATTAACACCCATAAGCCATACTCCTTCTATATAACTCTTGCTTTACTATATGTTAATGTACTAAATACTAATCATATTTTAACATAAATTTATATATAATCCAGTTAAATTTAAAAAAGTAAGGCCATTCTACAAGTCCGAATATCATCGGACTTATAAAACAGCCGTCTTATTTTAATGTTAATTAACAACTCTTCTTACACTATAAACCTTACGATAGTTGTACTGCGATATAATAATACCTTGTCTTGAACTTGCGGCATGTACAATTTTATCATTACCAATATACATGGCCACATGGTTTACAACGCCCTTGCTATTGGTATAGAATATCAAATCACCGGGCTGGCGGTCACCGATGTTCACCTTACGGCCTGCTGTTCTAGCCTGATCTTTGGAGACTCTGTCAAGTTTATATCCAAATTGCTGATATATAGTATATACGAATCCCGAACAGTCTGCACCCTTTGTAAGACTTGTACCACCCCAAACATATCGGTTACCTACAAATTTCTGTGCATAATTAGCTATTTCATTTCCTGATGAGCTACCGGAACCGGAGCTATTGGTAGGATTATTTTCCTTCTTTGATTCTTGCTCAGACTTTTTCTTATTCTCGGCAGCCTTACGTGCCTCTTCCTGCCTTCTGGCTTCCTCGTTACGTCTACGTTCCTCTTCTTCGGCAAGACGCTGAAGCCTTTCAGCTTCGGCTCGTTCTGCTTCACGTTGTTGTCTGATTATTCTTTGCTCTTCCTCTATAGATATTGCCTCTTTAAATTTAACTTCAATATCCACATAGTCTTTATGTACAAAACCAGTAAAGTCATGACCTTGGTCGTCGGTAGAAAGAAGTATTTCAGCCCACTCTCCATACTCTTTAACTACCGGGAAACGCTCTCCTAAAGGAATTAACTCCAAAGTCCTTGATTCTGTGCTTGCTTCTTCTCGTACCCGTAATGTCTGGGTTCTGACTACCGTTGCATATTTCTCGGCATGCTCATCAGCCAATTTCTCAGCTGCTTTGCCGGTAGCTAGATAGTTTGAGGCAATATAGCCTTCCACGTCTCCTGATACTATTTTAACCCAATCACCCTCAAGCCATTCCAATATCTCAGCCGCACAACCATTGTACAGCTTTCCGACAACCTTACTATCTGTTGAGGGCTGGCTTCTTACATTCACATAGCTACCCGCTATAGAAACGCCAAGATTTGTAAAAGGTGAATATATCTCTGCATTAAATAGTTCAGTGATTTTTTCGTTTACTTCCTTGTCCCCACATGAATATACATCACCCAAGGTTTTAGATATACCGGCTACACCAATCTCAACTGAAATTGTTTGCTGGGCAAATGCTTTATCCTTTGAGGCTGACAAAAACATTAAGGCTGACGCTGCAAAGACTGCAGTTTTCAAAGCCTGATATTTTTTCATCTGTTTTCCTCCCAAGTATTGCAAGCAAGAATTGCTTTTGTCTAATGCAAAGTAGATTCGCTATGGTATAATTGTTACAAAAGTATTACATCTTTGATAATAATTATAACAAACCCTGTACTTGGTGTCAATAAATTATTGTAGAAAATAACATAAAAAAAGGCCAAAATAGCACCTTTTTTATGATTT
>SHOH01000073.1:5456-15031 GCA_004294845.1 Anaerolineaceae bacterium | reverse complement strand
ATAAAAACAGGAGGTTGCTTTTGGATATATAAGCAACCTCCTTACAATATTCTGAAACAGGCCTTTTTTTATGCGTACATTTATTCTATAGAATTCATATACTCTGTATACTTTGCTTGACGTTCTGCGATAATCTCATCAGCTCCTGATGCACGCCATTCTGCTATGCCATTATCCCATACTCTATCAAAATCTGCAGGTGCTGCTACAACAGCAGTAGACAAAAGCTCATTACCCTTATCAGTTAAGGTCTGAGTATAAGGGCCGGCAGCACTTAAGGTTACAGGAACAATAATAGAAGGACGACCATTACGTATAGCATTCTCATAAGCCTGTACAACAAGCTGACTGTCTACTGCATAGGATCCCGCAAGAGCCAGTGCGTTCTTTTCAGGATCACCAACATCAAGGCCATTAATCATGATGGTGTAGTCGATATTCTGAGGAGAGTTCATGATTTTTTCATTTTCAGCGGGTTTAAGCTTAGGAACCCCATCAACTATGTCATGAGTAACACCTTCATCACCTACCTGCAGATAATAACGGTTCTCGAACTTGGATAGCCAATTGATATAGCGAAGTGCACCTTCTACGTTCTTGCTATTAGCAGGAATAAAGTAGTTAACGCCAGCTGCATCATAAAGTCCTTTTACTGTCTTGCCTTCGCTGTTCTGGAAAGGATCGATTGATACGATTTCTGCTCCAGGAACATTTTCCTGCAAATCACGTAAAAGTCCGGGGGTATCACGGTAGGCTTGATCCCAGTTATGGATAAAGGAACCAACAACACCGCTCTTTATAAGGTTGTCACTATCCGTATCATCCTTATAAAGTGCAAACTGGTTATCAATTAAGCCCTCATCGTAGAGCTTGTTCAAGAAGCGTACACCTTCCTTATAACCCGGCAACAGATATTGACGATCAATAACCGTATTAACCCAACGCTCCTCATCAGAGATATTGGGATCAACGAAAGATTCGAGAATAGTTGATGCACGCCAACGAACATCACTGGTCATTGTAAAAGGAACCACATTGTTAGCACCTACACCACCAGGATCCTCTTCCTTAAATGCAACTAAAGCATCATAAAATTCCTGAGTAGTTGTAGGCAATCCTAAACCAAGCTTATCAAGCCAGTCTTTACGAATAAAGGTGGTAACCTGTGCCAAATTCATACGACGTGCAGGAATGGAGAATACTTCGCCGGTTTCTGTATTCATATTACGCATAATCATATCACGACCGGGTAATGCAAGGTCCGGACCAAGGAAGGCCTTAAGGTCTGGCAAATGACTGTCAATGTATGGTGCCAAATCAGCAAGACCACCTAAATCGCGGTAGTTAGCAATTAAGTCAGCGCTGTAAGTTAAACATACATCAGGTGCGGTTCCTGCAGCCATCAGGTTATTTAGTTGGTCTGTTTCTTCCCAACGGGATACCGCTACGAAAGTAACCCCAATATTGAGCTCATCTAAGATCTTCTTTTTTATCCAATCTGTATAATAGTTGTTAGTAGGATCTGTCCTTCCACCTTCTGAACCACGATCAAAGATTTCAACAGTAATCTCGCTGTAATTAGACTTTTCACCATTGTCAGGAGTCTTAGTGGCTTCATTTCCTGGATTTTTTGTACCATCACCGTTTTTAGTACCACAAGCCCCCAAGACGTTAACAAGCAAGATGCAAACAAGCATGATTGACAACAATTTCTTTTTCATATTACATCCTCCTATATATTATTTTTATAAATAACAGCTAAATCAATTGCATACAACACATGCAATAGCTTATCGCTGAAATCTACCTTAAGTTAGTCTATCCTCTTCGGGATAATTATTCTTTAATTGCTCCTAAAGTAACACCGGCTATAAAATACCGTTGTAACCAAGGATAAATTAGTAAAATTGGAACAGTTGCGAACATAACTGAAGCTGCTTTTAAACCTTCACTTGCCACCGGTGCGGAGAAACCTTCCTGTTGAGCAGTCTCTATCGATGATCTATTATTAATAATCTGCCAAAGCTTCAACTGTATAGGTGAGTATTTCGGATTGGAGACATACATCAAAGCATCAGAGAAACCATTCCATCTACCTACTGCATAAAACAATGCCAGTGTAGCCATAACCGGTTTAGACAAAGGCAAATAAATCCGTAGAAGTACATTTACCGGACCTGCACCGTCAAGCTGTGCTGATTCTCGCAAGCTTTCAGGTATAGTATAGAAAAAGCTTCGAAGTATAATCATGTTAAATATGGATAGACAGTTAGGTATAATCAAGACCAGAGGATTATCTAGCAAATTAAGCTGTTTCATCAATAAATAATTAGGTATAGTACCTGCACTGAAATACATGGTTAAGAGCATCATTCCATTGTAAAATTTTCTACCCTTAAGATTGTCATAAATCATTGGGTATGAAGCCAATATAGTTATTGTGAGTGAGACAATTGTACATATCAGTGTTAATAGAGCTGTCCACCAAATGGAACGAACAAAGGCCTTATCCTGTAAAACATAATAGTAAGATTCCCATGTAAAATCCACCGGCAAAAAAGATACTCTGTTATTAATCATTGCTTGCGCAGAGCTTAAGGATCTTGCCAAAATATTAATCATAGGCAAGAGACAGACTAATATAAAAATAAAACAAACTATAGCAATAATTATATCATCAATTTTTCTTCTTTTAGATTTTACCATTCCTTAGTTACCTCCTTACCATATCCCACGTTCGCCAGAACGCTTGGCAATCGAATTAGCTGCAAACAGGAAAACTACACATACTATAGATTGGAATAAACCAACTGCGGCCGTAAGTGAAAACTGATTTCCCCTGATACCTACACGATAGACATAGGTACTTAATACGTCAGCTACACTCATGACTAAGTCATTTTGCATGGCAAAGGGACGATCGAATTCACTACCTAATATTCGTCCCATATTCATTATCAATAAGACTATAATAGTGGAGCGGATACCAGGTAAAGTAATGTGCCATATCCTCCGAAGGCGAGAAGCCCCATCCACTTCCGCTGCTTCATACAATTCGGGATTAATACCGGTAATTGCAGCCAAATAAATAATGGTATTCCAACCCATTTCCTTCCATAAGCCTAAAGCGATATAGGTTGCAACATATAAGCCATTTTCCATCAAGAAGTTTACTGGGCCAACACCTGCCCTTCCCAGCAAGACGTTAACAACACCTGTACGAGGTGCCAGTAATTGCTTTGCAATACCACTGATAATAATCCAAGATAAAAAGTGTGGTAGATATACAATAGTTTGAGTAAATCTCTTATATCGCTTAAACGCAAGCTCGTTCAAAAGCAGAGCTAAAATAATTGGTAATGGAAAGCCAAATATTAAATCCAAACCATTTAACGTTAAGGTATTACGAAGTGCAAACCAAAAATCCTTTGTTTTAAAAGCCTTTTCGAACCACTTAAAGATGGGATCTGACCATGGTGATGCCCATACTCCTTTAAACATGTTGTAATCCTTAAATGCCATAGAGATATTAGTCATTGGTAAATATCTGAATATTAAGGCAAATGCCACCGGCAATATCAGCATCAAATAAAGGGTCCAGGTTTTCTTTATATATAGATAAGCTTTTCTTGCAGATCGTTTTTGTTTCATATTAATAACCATGCCTTTCTCATAGCTTGCGAACTACTTTTTTTCGTGTCATTATAGTATTGGCAGCTCAGTCGAAGTATAACCAAAAATAAATTGAAACTTTAAACTGTACAAGTTATACAAGTATATTATCAACTTTTGCTGTTTTTAATTCATTTAGGCAGGCTATTTTCATTTGTTAACACAAAAAGACCCCGGCTATATTCTAAGAGCCAGGGGTCTATATCTCATGATATTACTACAGCGTTATATTCAGATGGTAATAGGCTACACAAATCTCAAGATTATTTATATGAAGGAAGATTTTATCCTGCAAAATCTCCTGTATAGTTAATCAGAGCTGCACTATGTACTCCTTCGATTTGGGATAGGGCTGATACAAATTCAGTATCAACTGTTTTTAATTTCATTTCTAGGGTTAATTCAATATTGTCTCTGAATATAGTCTTGTTCTTCAAAACATATTTCATATCAGATAATACTTTTAGCACATCACCACCGACATTCCGATCATACTTAATAATCAGCAGATAGACATGTGTATCTGTCTTTACTTTAACCATAAATATGTATATGGCAGATATTAATATTGTACAGACGAAGGACATTAGATATAGGCTGGCTCCACATGTGATGCCTATTGATATTGCGAAGAATAAAAAGCCGACATCCAAGGGATCCTTTACCGCTGTACGAAAACGAACAATTGACAAGGCACCTACCATACCTAAGGAAAGTACAATGTTTGAACTGATTGTAAGGACGATGAATGCTGTAATCATACTGACCAGAACCAGTAATATATTGAAGTTATGACTATATAAAACTCCTTTATAAAAATACTTATAGACAAAATAGATAATCATACCGCACACATATGCTGCAAGCAAGGACATAATAACATTATAGAAATTTATATCCATAGAAGCGTCATTTAAGAAGCTCTTTTTAAAAATATCTGAAAATGTTGTCATAATATTCTCACCTTTCTATTGATATCTCTACATAAAACATATTTTGATATTGCACATTTTGCCATAGGCTCTGTCTGTATTATCTTCCATATATAATCAGGAATATAGTTGTCATATTTTACTTCCATAATCATCATTTCCTCCATGGGAACCTGTATTGTTTCATAATCTAAGTGAAATACATCTAGATTCCCGTATGAAGCAGATAGATTTTTATCAAAGGTTATTCGTACATTTCCAAGAGGATGAACATAGGCTTCCCTCATATATTCCACAACAGTTACAGGCTTCAATAATCTTGTTTTTTGATAGCCATATAGCTTCCTACATACTTCTTCAGGTCTGGAAATTAAATACTCATATTCTCCGTTTAGGATACGGTCATATTCATCTCTGCTTATAGGAACCGCCTGTTTTGAAATATACTCGTTAAATTTAATCTTACACTCCAGCTTTATAAATGCATCATCATGATTATAGAGCCTTATCCTATACTTCTCTCTGAAGGGTGCACCGTTTATTTTGTCTTCCAAAGCCGAATGATACATATCATCAAAATATAGACTGCTTATCAGGTATCCTTCCTGGTCCTTCATATGACTATCTGCTTGAAGTACATGTCGGAAGCGTTCCCGCAACTCATGATAGACAAAGGCGTTAATATAGAATTTGTGCTCATGACGAAGCTTATATCCCTTATATTCCATCAGCTATCTCCTTGTGTTAATAAAATGATAAATAATTTCCTATTATTAATACTGTTCATAATACTTTATAAAATCATAATAATTTAAAAGTATCTTTTTATCAATTTGTCCCAGATAAGCAATCTGCTCATTAAGTGGTATGGACAAAAGAACATTATCCGGATATTGATTCATCATCTCCAATAATATAGGCTTATACTGCTTTATTAAATATTTCACTTTATCCTTAGAGAAGGTGTCGGATTTAAGTTCTTCAATTCTTACCTTCAGTTTTTCCAAGTTTCCATCCACTTGCAGATACTTTCTATGTAAATCCACATCTTCTATTGCGTCATATATATTAGCTAAATCGCTTTTATCATCCATCCATTGAAATATACCTTCAAAATCCCAAGGTAGAAAGTAGAAGCCCGATGAATTACTAGGACTGTATAGGAGAAATCCCTCTGACATGGCATCTACATTTCCCAAAAGGATATTTATCGAAAGCCAGGTCAAATAATTATCCTCATTAAAATATGTATTGAAAACCTCTATAAAATCCTTGCTTTCATCATTTATGTCCTTAAGCATCTGTATCAACTTAGTGTGGTCATTTCCCTCTCGTATGGACAATACTGTTTCAAATGCTTGTTCATCATATTCGGGATCATTGGCATTCTTCAGCCCAGGAGCAAGCTGAAAGTTAAAATCTACTGCTCTATATAGGCTACCCTTCTCATCCAGTCCACGGGATCTTAGATAGGTTTTATTCGGCTGTTCTATATGTGTATATAATCCATAGGAATTAAAACTCTCATCTTCTTCAATGCTATCATCCCTTATATAAACCTCAAGGAATTCCGTTCGAAAACCTGTTATATGCTTAAGGTCAATGATAAGGTCATGGGCTAGTTTATTGGCAATCCGACTTGGATCATTCAATTGCTTATCGAGATTGAATACCGACTGCCCATTAATACCATCTATACCATCCACGAGCTTAACCCGATATGACTTTAAGGATGCACCGGGATTACCCCTGACTCTAATAGAGGCATTGGGCATATATATACGTTGCTCTTTAGGTTGATTTTCTTTGTCAGCAAATTGCACATAAGCATCCAGAATGGGATTAAAATCCCTATCCCAATCAGCTAATAAGTCAAAGTCAGAAAAATTTATTGTATTACCTTCTTCATCTCTGCTTGAAAATACATTTATATAAACCTTGGAAAAACCAGCCGGATTATATCTGCTATAAATACTTTTGTTTCCTTTAAGCTCTGTGCTTTTTATAGAAGTAGTGGTCACCATTACCGGCTCTGAATCTTGGCTGATATTATCTTCTTTACTATTCCTACTTAAGTTTATCAGGTATAGGCAAAAAAATAAAATCATTGCTAGAATGACACTTAAGCTCAAGCTGATTTTTTTTACCCTATCTGAATTCTTCATATATTAACTCCAAATTGTCATATAAAATTCAAGATTATCTTACTCTATTTTAGATAAATTTGCAATAAATCTTACATATTATTTACATTTTATACATTTACAAACATCTAATGTGAGCATATAGATAGAATTCTTAGCATATATTAGAACAAGTCTATCCGATTAATCTTGGAGGAATTATGGATTTTAGACAAAGTCAAACCTTTAGAAATATAGAAGCGGCATATCAGGTTGAACTGGAGGCGAACGGGAAATATTCTCTGTTTGCAAAGAGAGCAGGTCAAGAGGAGCTTATAGAAATAAGCCTGCTATTTGATACAGTATCAAGAAATGAACTGTTTATATCTGAAAGACTGCGTAGCATCATACATGCCGGACAACCGGATACCTTACAGAATCTGATAGAAGCCAGAGATAGTGTTCTGATGGAAAGTAACCTATACCGGGAATTTGCAAGAACTGCCATAGATGAAGGATACACCGAGTACGCTTCTTTATTTAGTGGGATTGCTAATATTATGCTAAGTCATCACAATTCCTTTGAAAATATTATAAAGGATGCAGAGCGCAATGAACTCTTCTGTAAGCCTCAGGAAGGCTTATGGCTATGCCTTGGTTGCGGCAATATTTTGAGCGGATTATGCGCTCCTGATCGATGTCCAATCTGCGGATATCCTCAAAGCTATTATGAGTTGCTTCAATTTATATAGACTTATGAGCTGTTCTAAAGATGATAAGGGTCAAATAGTTATATCAACTTAAGGCCTTCTAAGTCGGTTATTTCAATCTCACTCTTGGGCTTTTGAATTATGAGGCCGGCATCCTCCAGCTCGAATAATTTTCGGCTGATAGTTTCAGGAGTAGTTCCCAGATAAGATGCCAGATCCTTACGGCTCATTGGCAGTTTGAATTGTAACGAATCATGGTCCTCGGCATACTCGACAAGAAAAAGAGCAATCCTAGTCTCCACCTTTTCTGTTGCAAAACGAGCCGTCTGTTTTTCAGAATTCTCCAAACGACTGGAAAACTCGTTTAGTAACTTTAAGGAAATGGATGGATATTTTAGCAGAAGCTCCTGCAAATCTGAACGTTTTATTGTGCATATCCAGGCATCCTGCATAGCTTCTGCAAAAGCTTCATGTATGGACTCACTAAATAATGCCAACTCACCTGTGAAATCTCCTGCTCGAAGAATACGAACCAGTTGCTCTTTACCGGATTCTGATAGTCTATAAATTTTAATTTTTCCACTACTTAAAATATATAAAGAGTCTGAAACCTCTCCTGCACGGTATAGCATTTCACCCTTTTTACACTTTATAGAGTTAATAAGTCCCAGAATCTCATCCTTCTGACTATCCTCAAGATGATTAAAAATCGGAACCAGATTTATACAAGAGTCATGACTACCATGAGTCCCGTTACAGTCACTTGATTTTGAACAACCACATGTATTATGATCCTTATGCATGAGACCCTCCAATATATATTTTATTTTTCTTAATTATATCATATATCAGCAGATTAGGTACTCAAATACTACGCATTTTTGTTTGATTTGACTACTTTTTCTTAATATGTTTGTGCGGACTATACGATAATATTTGAACTTAATTTGTAATTATTTACATATTTATAGGCATGTGCTAATATATCTATATATCTATTCCTCACATTCACTGAATGGAGGATTCTTATGACTCGTATCAAGAAAATCTTACTTTCAATTTTATTATGCATTATTTTGCCATTTCTTACGTTCTCAGAACACTCAAAATATGTTCAGGCATCTAGCTCCTTTTCCTTGATATTTTTATCAAGCTATAAGAAAACCCTAAATATAGGTGACGAGTTCTATATCATTGCTATAGCTACGAATGCTAAGCTTCCAAAGTGGACCAGTAGCAGCTCACGAGTTGCATCTGTCAACACCTATGGAAAGGTCACCGCAAAAAAGGAAGGAACCGCAATAATTACCGCAAAAGTCAATAACGGAGAGGCATCTTGCAAAGTTACGGTGAAAAAAACCGAGCTTTCCATCAACAAATCTTCTATATCTATTGAACGGGGCGAAAGTATTTTACTATCCGCTACTAGCTCTACTAAGTCTCCTATCTCATGGAAAAGCAGCCATAATAGCATTGCCACAGTTGACGACAATGGAACGATACTTGGGAAAAAGCCAGGAGAAACCACTATTACAGCTTCTTCTGATGGGAGCAAAGCAACCTGCAAGGTCACGGTAAAATACCCTACCATAAAATTGGACAAGAATAAAGTGACCTTGTATAGAGGGCAAAGCATAAAGCTTAGGGCAGATGTGTCATCAAAGGTGGAACCCACTTGGAAAACCAACAAAAAAAGTGTAGCAATCATTAATCCTGACGGTAGAATTACTGCTATCAAGAATGGAAGAGCCACAATTACAGCTACGGTGGATGGTGTATCGGTAACCTGTGAAGTAGTTGTTAATAAGCCTGATATAGCCTTAAGTTCAGATGAGATTAGTATTAAGGTTGGAAAGACAGTCTTATTAAATGCAAAGGTATCCTCAGGCAATAATCCCGAATGGTCGACCAGTAATCCAAATGTAGCCACCGTGGATTCAGAAGGCAGAATTATAGGAATAAAAAAAGGTAGAGCCTACATCTATGCCAAGGAGGACGGAACCAAAGTAAGATGCACTGTATATGTAACAGAGTAACTATTAATATGTGAGGAGTAGATATATCGGTGCCAGGCACCAGCTGAGGAACATGATAGCGTAACGGTGCCAAGCAATTCGGTGCCAGGCACCAGCTGAGGA
>SHOH01000073.1:1869-5356 GCA_004294845.1 Anaerolineaceae bacterium | reverse complement strand
TAAAATCTTTTTAATTTACCTCTTGCAATTTGTTTTAATCTATGCAATAATAAGTGTACACAATTAAATTGTTTACAATATTTATAGAATTAAAATGTTGTTAAAACCAAATAATTCAATATCTTAATATAAAGGAGGACAATAATATATGTTTAAACAAATCGAACTTAATTACAATTTTAATGCCCTGGAGCCTCATATTGATGAGCTTACTATGAATACTCATTATTCAAAGCATCATGCTGCCTATACCAATAATCTGAACGGTGCACTTGATAAGTTACCGGAGCTAAAGGGTCAATCAATTGAGGATGTACTTCAGAAGCTTTCCGACATTTCAGACGAGGCATTAAGAACCGCCGTAAGAAATAACGGTGGCGGTTACTATAATCATAATCTATACTTTGCTACCCTAAAACCAGGTGGAAGTAAGAAGCCTACTGGAGACTTGGCAAGTAGAATTGATAAGGATTTCGGTAGTTTTGAGACCCTTAAAGAGAAGCTAAGTTCTGCGGCTGCTGGAAGATTCGGCTCCGGCTGGGCCTGGTTATCGGCTAATAAAAACGGAGAGCTTCAGGTATCCTCCAGTCCTAATCAGGATAATCCGCTTATGGATAATAAGGTATGGGTACCCGTGCTTGGAATTGATGTGTGGGAGCATGCCTACTATCTTAAGTACAAGAATCTTCGCGGAGATTACATTGGAGCATTCTTTGAGGTACTTAATTGGGATGAGGTTGCCGCAAACTACGAAAAAGTACTCTCAGCATAATAGAAAATATCGATAAAGACCCCTTTTCTTTTTCCAAAGAGGCTGTTGTAGAACATTCAAGTAACAATTCTACAACAGCCTCGCTTAATTTTACTAAATAGTCGCTATCAACTCTACTTCTACCAAGACACCCTTGGGAAGATCCTTTACCGCTACACAAGACCTCGCCGGCCTTCCTGTGAAATACTCGCTATAAACCTCATTAAATGCCGAGAAATCCCCCATATCATATAAGAAGCAAGTGGTCTTAAATACATTCTCAAAGGATGTGCCTGCTTCTTCAAGTAGAGCCTTCAGATTCTTCATTACCTGACGTGTCTGCTCATTAATTCCTCCATCTACAACCTGTCCGCTTGCAGGATCAATCGGAATTTGTCCAGATGTATATAACATTCCATTAACAATTACAGCCTGACTATAAGGCCCAATAGCTGCAGGTGCTTTTGTTGTATTTATTTTCTGCATAAGCAACTCCTCTTTCCTATTTTAAATTTAAATATATTATAATATAAATTAATGAATATGCATAGAGAAGCTTAATATCATCTCGATGACTAAAAAAATTAATAGACTTATCTATATCTTTCATATATAATTATACCGTTTTATATCATATAATGTTACATAGTAATAACCTTCTTTTTACAGCATCTTAAGTTATTTCAACTTTACAAAAAATACTAGATAAGGAGTCAATTATATGTGGTTTTTATTCGCGTTATTAACTACACTCTCATGGGGTGTCGCTGATCTTTTTTATAAAAAAGGAGCAGACAGCAAAGATAAATACAGCACCATAAAGATTGGAATTATGGTTGGTTTGGTTATGGGTCTTCATGGTATCTTGTATATGCTAATTAAGGGAATAACCTTTGATCCCTTAGATATAGTGATGTATCTACCGGTATCATTTTTCTACATATTATCCATGCTCATTGGTTATTGGGGCTTGCGCTATATAGAGCTGTCTATATCCTCTCCGGTACAAAACTCATCCGGAGCATTAACTGCAATTGCGCTTATTATACTATTCCCCCAAGAACTTAGAGTGCTTGAAATCGCGGGAATCGTATTAATAACCGGTGGTGTCATCGGTCTGGCAATTTTAGAAAAGAGATTGCAGACCGCCGCTATTAAGGCAGAGAAGACGAAACTTAACCCAAAATATCAGATAGGAGTCTTAGCTATTACATTTCCTATCTTATATGCAATACTGGATGCCATAGGAACAGCCGCTGATGGGATCTATCTCGATGAGCTTAGCCTAATCAGTGAGGATGCCGCACTCTTAGCCTATGAATTCACATGGCTTTTATATGCTATTATAGCTTTGATATATCTTATTCTTATTAAAAAGCAAAAATTCAATATACTCAAGGAACCTGTAAGAACGTCTGCAGCAGTATTTGAGACAGCAGGACAATTCTTCTATGTATATGCCATGTCAAGTAATGCAGTTGTAACAGCACCCCTAATCGCATCCTACAGTATAGTATCTGTAATATTATCTAGAATCTTTTTAAAAGAGAAGCTTAGCAAACAGCATTATACTTTGATTATCTTAGTTATGATAGGTATTGCAGTGTTGGGTATTGCCGGGGAAATATAAGCAACAATATTAGATTGAATTATAGCCCTTTATAGCTTCAATAATATCATTAGCCTTAGGCGGACAACCCTTAACATAATATTTACATCCGGAGGTACATTTTCCTACTCCTAAGCCATCAAGGGTTTTCCCTTTAAAGCCCTGCCCTATTTTTATCTTCTCATTGTTTACACCGCCAATTTTATCAAGGGCATATATCAAGGATGCATAGCAGGCCGAGCAAGCACTATCCTCTTCAATATACTTACTTAATCTCCTACTTATATTATTAGACTTAGTATTAACAATCGGACGATTATGTTCATTAAGCTCCTTAATAATTGTATCATCGCTTACATAGTTTCCCAGGCCATATTCCTTTGCAATACGTAGATGCTTTATATCATCGGGATTATAACCTATTAATTGGGCTCCGTAAGAATCTAACAATATTGGGTCAAAACCAAGCATGATGCGGTTAGCTACTACAGGATTACCACCCTCTTCAAAGGACAGGTCACCACAAACAGAGTCCACAATGTGCAGAGATGGACGTAGTATCGCAGAAAGAGCGGCAATCGGTTTATGCAGTCCCAGTGAATGAAATCTCCTTTTCTCGCTATCGGGTATACAACCCTTTAGATTTTTAAGACAGCAGGTCAAGCCGGTCTGGCAGTGTCCCTTAAGAACCGGAACATTGATAAGATAATCTACCGATACCGCACTTTCACATACATTTAATGATAAACCCTTACTAGCCTTTGCTATGACATTATCACGCTTTGTATCCAGAAGCTTAACACCGTACTTTTCTTGTAGTTTGGTATATCCGCAGTTTTTAAATGCCCGCTGTGTACTATCGCCAACCCATGAGCCCTCCAGAATTGTTATGTCATCTATTCCGGTATCCTGAAGGTATAATATTATACCTTCTACTATTTCCGGATGGGTTGTAGCTCCTTCATCCGCAGAACGGGCTAATACCAGGTTTGGTTTAATACCTATACGCATGTCTGGCTTTAATCTGCTAGCAATATTAGCTTCCTTCATTATTTCATATGTAATCTCTTGTAAATCTGTGCCGTAGTTTATATATATATCTGCTATTCTAATCACAACCTAACTTC
>SHOH01000073.1:0-1769 GCA_004294845.1 Anaerolineaceae bacterium | reverse complement strand
GCAAGCTTAAGCAGATTCAAATAGTTTGTGCTGCCTCCTGCCTTACATAGCGCCAGATAATCCTTCCATGTCTGCTCTTTATCCTCAGCATATCTCTTCTTTAATTCCATGGCACCCATGGTTGTCAGAGTATAATTAATATAATAGAAGGGATAGAGGAAGATATGTAGCTTATGATACCAATAGCCTCCCCTTTCCATAAACTCGTCATCCTCATATCTACGCCAAGGCATATACTTCTTCTCCAGCTTATGCCACTCATAGGTACGCTCCTTGGGAGTAAGCTTAGGATTTTCATACATTATGTGCTGGAATTCATCCACTGCAACACCAAAAGGTACAAAAGTCATTGCTTCCTGCAAATGTGCAAATCTAAATTTATCTGCATCCTTACCGAAGAATTGCTCAGCATAAGGATAGGCAAACTGCTCCATCGCCATGGAATGTATTTCGGCAATATCAGTGCTAACCGAATTATAATTCATACACTTCTGTGCTCTCATTGCTTCGTATCCGGCAAAAGCATGGCCAAGCTCATGAGTTAAAACCTCTACATCAAATGTCGTTTGATTAAAGCAAGAAAATACATAGGGTGCTTTATAATCTGATAACTCCGTCATGTATCCTGTGGATGCTTTATTAGGCTTATTCTTTAAATCCATTAGCTGATGCTTAATCATAAAGTCGATAAACTCACCTGTCTCAGGGCTTATATCATGATACATCTTCTGAGCCTCTTTAACCAGATAGTCCTCGTCACCGATTGGGTGAGCATTACCGTCAGGGTATATGAATTTCTCATCATATACCTTAAGCTCATCCACACCAATTCTCTTTGCCTGTGCGCCGTAAAGCTTTTCGCATAAAGGCACAAGCTCTCTTTTCACTTGTTCACGAAAAGCCGCAACCTCATTCTGTCCGTAGTCGCTACGCCCTTGCTGCATATAAGCAAGAGGTATATAATTATCATAACCTAATGCCCGTCCCATTTCGTTTCGTATAGAGACTAGTTCTCCAAAGATTTCTTCCATTTCTTCTTCATTTGAAAGATAAAAATTAGAATAAGCTTTGAATGCAGCCTTTCGAATAGCCCTGTCAGAATGTTGAAAATACTTCTGTATACCATATAGATTCAGAGTTTTGTCATCAAATTCAATCTTAGCTGTAGCCATAAGCTTCTGGTAACGCATGGTCAGCTTGGCCTCCTGTTGCATATATGGAACTAGCTCTTCCTTAAATTTATCAACCTCACGCTTTTCTATCACAAGATATTCCGGTCCGAACTCAGCACTAATCTCATCTGTAAATCCGCATTCCAAAAGTGCTTTACTTATCATTGTGGTTTCAATACCTGAGGCTGCTATTTGCTCATCATTATATTCTACTTCCTTCTCATAAAATTCATCAGTTGTATCCAGAGTATTGCGAATATAAGCAATAGTATACATAGTATAAATAGAGCTAAGTAGGCTATCTCTTCTTTCTAAGACTGCTTGAATATCGCTATATTCTTTGGCATTTTGTATGTCTTCTACCATACTAAGGGATTCCCTTTTCAGTCTTTCATAATCCGGCCTCACATACTCTAATTGTGAAAACGTAAAATCTTTCATACTCATCCTCTTTTCTATGTAATTTTAGATTCTACAAGTATCAAAAAACTTACCTGTATAACTTTAAATATAGTGTTAATATAACATATTCTATTAGGTCTGTAAATTTTTACTTTTAATCAAACGGATGGCGAATCTTCTAAAGCATATGACCCA
>SHOH01000072.1:12841-15072 GCA_004294845.1 Anaerolineaceae bacterium | reverse complement strand
TTACATAATAAACTTATAGTATGTTTTTAGTCCAAAATGCATTATAGCACAGTTATCCCAGATTAGGGAAGCCTTTTTTCTAAAATCTGAACTTATTCTCAAAATATGCCTTTAAATCCACAATTTTAATTCTTTCCTGCTCCATTGTGTCTCTGTCACGAACAGTTACACTTCCATCTTCTTCTGATTCAAAGTCATATGTGATGCAATAAGGTGTACCTATTTCATCCTGTCTGCGATAACGCTTACCGATATTGCCTCTATCATCATATTCACAATTATAGTATTTGCATAATTCCATATAAATCTTCTCTGCAGGCTCAGCCAATTTTTTTGACAGAGGAAGAACACCTATCTTAACAGGTGCAATTGCAGGATGGAAATGAAGGACTGTTCTCATATCACCCTCTGCAATCTCTTCTTCATCATAGGCAGAGCATAAAAACGCCAAGGTAACACGATCCGCACCAAGTGAAGGCTCTACGACATAAGGAATATACTTTATCTTCTTTTCATCATCAAAGTAGCTCATATCCTCCTTGGATACATTTTGATGCTGTGTTAAATCGTAGTCGGTACGATCTGCAATACCCCATAGCTCGCCCCATCCGAAGGGGAATAAGAATTCGATATCTGTGGTGGCTTTACTATAGAAGGAAAGCTCAGCAGCATCATGATCTCTTACTCTTAGCTCTTCTTCCTTAAGTCCAAGGTTCTTAAGCCAATCTATACAAAATTGTTTCCAATATGCAAACCACTCCAAATCAGTATCAGGTTCACAGAAGAACTCCAGCTCCATCTGTTCAAATTCTCTGATACGGAATATAAAGTTACCGGGAGTAATCTCGTTACGGAAAGCCTTACCAATCTGACCGATACCAAATGGTATCTTCTTGCGGGAGGTTCTTTGAACGTTTTTAAAGTTAACAAATATACCCTGAGCTGTCTCAGGTCTTAAGTAAACCACATTCTTAGAATCCTCTGTGACTCCTTGGAAGGTTTTGAACATCAAATTAAAATAACGTATATCTGTAAAATTATGTTTGCCACAAGTTGGGCAAGCTATATTATTATCGTCAATATATTTTCTCATTTCATCATGAGGCCAGGCATCAATTGAAGACTCCAATGTAATTCCCTGCTCATTAGTATAATCCTCGATAATTTTATCTGCACGAAAGCGCTCATGGCATTCCTTACAGTCCATCAAAGGATCGGAAAACCCTTTTAAATGACCCGAGGCTTCCCAAGTCTGTGTATTCATTATAATTGCACTATCAATACCTACATTATAGGGATTTTCCTGGATAAACTTTTGCCACCATGCTTTTTTAACATTGTTCTTCAGTTCAACACCAAGATTACCGTAGTCCCAGGAGTTTGCCAGACCACCGTATATCTCTGAACCCGGATATACAAAGCCCCTTGCCTTTGCTAAGGCCACTATTTTGTCCATTGTTTTTTCCATACTTTCATCCTCACATATTATTTATATTTATATCTTATTATTCAATATTTGATTCTTAATAACTTAAGGTCTATAGATTACTACTGCCATATCTTCACTACTACTCTTTGCTTTACTTTCTTCCACAAGTGTTAGGTTGTCACTATAAAATCTGATATCACCTTCCACTATTATCTCTAAGGGTTCATAAAGAACCAGCACTTGATTCTTACCATTTTTCATAGCGACATCACTGGCTACCATGGTATCTTTTCTTGCATCAACATACTGGGCGGGAAGCTCTAGAGCAACATTCTCTGTACTGGCACTAAAATATGCCGCAGGCATACTGTTAAATGCACTATAGTGTGCCATCTTGGAATATCCAAGAATCATCACTGCTTTGCCATTCTTTAACCCAAGCTCTTCTATGGTTACCTCTGTACTTCCAACCTTGTTATTATATGCATTAACTTCTTTTGAAATAAATTCATTTAATTCGTCAAGATTATAGTAGCTTTTATCAAATTCCTCAATAATAGCAACATATAAACTACCATTTCGCTTTACCAGCATGGTATCACTTGTAATGTCATCAGTAGTAATAAATATTTCTTCCTTCTTGCATCCTGCTAACATCAGAATACATAATATCGAAATCATGCAAATTAATGCTCTTTTCATATCCATCCCTCCATAGTACCTAATGAGTTCATACCATTTTAACCTTAAAGGAAGATTATTTCAACTCTTATTTTATCTCAGAGCGGTGGCAGGCACCGCT
>SHOH01000072.1:0-12741 GCA_004294845.1 Anaerolineaceae bacterium | reverse complement strand
TCGTGGTTTAAATAATGATTCAAATAACGTTTGACACAGACATCAAGCTCATTAAGCACCTCCCGGCTGACTCTAAAGGTATATAGATTTTCCACATCCTTTGATATTATATACTGCAATGTATAAACAGATGATGTAGATAGTCTTATTGCAGAATTATCATTTACTCGGCAGTCATCACACAAGACTCCTCCGCTATATGTAGAAAACGAATAATTTGCTCCAGTCTTTTCACATTTCACACATTCAAATACCTGTGGTGCCACTCCGCTTAGTGCCATAATTTTAAATTCGAATACCAAACGGATTAAGGAAAACTCAATTGTTCTCTTTACCACCGCCCTAAGTGTCTGATACAAAAGCCTTAATATCTCCTTCTCATCATTGTTCTCCTTGGTAATGTGGTCTGCAAACTCACAGAAGTACATACCATAGTATACACTTTCTATATCCTCTCTAAGCTCCGGAAAATAATTGGAAATCTCAGCGGAAGTAACAGTATATGATGATCTTCCCGTGAATAAAGTGAATACACCAAAGGAAAAGGGTTGACTGCATGCCAATAAGGCGCTGTTGGGTCTCCTTGCGCCTTTGGCAAATGCTGATATTTTTCCATGCTCCTTAGTCAAAATAACCAAACGCTTATCATAATCTCCAACCGGCATGGCTGATAGAACCATTCCCGTCACTGTTGTTGCTGCCGGCATGAAAACCACCTTCTTCTTTACTGTTTACGACCTTGTCAAACTCCTTAAAACTCTCTTCCCTGGTACATGCAATGTAATTCAGATAATCATCGATTTTGCCTGTTTTGACAAAATCTCTCCAATAATCATAATTCTTCATAAATGAGCCCCCTAACCATGATAAATATGTTTTGTCGTTCAGAATGAATAATCTGCGGTTCATCCTGCTAAAGAAGATAGATCTTTTTTATATCTATCTTTTAGGTTTCCCATCTAGTATCTTTCTAAACTGGTTAGAATATCCCATTTGTATTTTTTTATCTTAGACTAATCTGCTTTATCGTGAACGTTATAGCCATAATTTTTAAGTAAAAAATCACTATCTCTCCAATCCTTCTTTACCTTAACCCAAAGCTGGAGATTAACTTGACAATCAAGGAGGTTTTCAATTTCTATTCTTGCTTGGCTACCAATCTTTTTTAACATAGTACCTCCCTTACCGATTATTATACCTTTATGACTGTCTCTCTCACATATGATTGTAGCATGGATATCCATAATATCTGAAGTGTCTTCATTACTATTACTTCGTTCCCTCATTCGGTCTATGCTTACCGCTATACCGTGAGGTATTTCCTCCTCCAAAAATCTTAATGCCTTTTCTCTGATTAACTCCGCCACAATCTGCCGCTCTGGCTGATCGGTTATGGTGTCCTCATCAAAATATCTTGGTCCATAGGGAAGGTAATTAAAGATTAACTTCATAAGCTCCTCCGTGTTTTCACCCTTAAGGGCAGATACCGGAATGATTTCTGCAAAGCTTAGAATATCCTTATAGGCATCTATAAAGACAAGAATCTCATTCTTACCCACTGTGTCAATTTTATTGATTACCAAAATCACCGGGGTTTCTACCTTTGCAAGCTGCTCTGCTATATGCCTCTCACCTGCTCCTATAAAGGTGCTGGGTTCTACAAGCCAAAGCACGACATCTACTTCCTTTAGTGTCCTTTCCGCTACGCTGACCATATATTTGCCAAGCTTATTCTTAGCCTTATGAATCCCCGGAGTATCAAGAAATATAATCTGCCCTCTCTCATCCGTAAAGACAGTTTGAATTTTATTTCTGGTTGTCTGTGGCTTGTTAGAAGTAATAGCGATTTTCTGTCCAATTAGATGGTTCATCAATGTGGACTTACCAACATTCGGTCTACCAATCAGGGTAACAAACCCGGATTTTTTATTATTATCGTACATCATGACCTCCAAAAGCCGCTTCAGCGGCATACAAAAATTGTGCAAAAAGCACGCTCCGTGCTTTTTATGGTTGAAAATGAACTTTTTTCAACCTATCCTCAAATTCATTTCATTAGATTTTTAACCTCTTTAAATAAGTCTCTGTCCTCTTCAATCTTGCTTTCATTTCCAATTACACAGATATTGCCTTCTGCAAGGACTGCCTGAACCAGTTTGCTAAGAGCTCGAATGTCATCCTCTGTTACATTTATTATATCATCTCGTTCCTTTTTTAAATCCTCATAGGTCAAGCCTGAAAGTAACATGCTTAAGGATCTGGATCCCTTTGTCTGAGGAGTCATTGGGGTATCCAGAGTACTTATGGTACCTATTATACTCTTAGTAATATCTCGTTCATTTGCAGTAAAATTCTTAATAAACTCAGGGATATTTTCGTATACCTGATTGGTGTTTTTTAAGTTCGGGTCACGATAGGATGTGAAATATACATCTCCGTCTACTCCTGAAAAGCTACACATACAGCCATAAGCCCCTCCCTTTACTCTTACATTTTGCCAAAGATAATCATAGCTTAATATCATCCTTAGAACTTTAAGAGCCCCACTGTATTTGTATCCGGCTTTAAAATAATTGCCAGCCCTTGCCACATACTGAACCTGCATGGCGGCTTTAAAACCTTCATTTAGACATCTTGGCTTAAGAGGAAGCTTGACATCATAGCCTAAGAACTGCCTATCTGATGTGTTTTCCCTCAAACCGTCTATAAAAGGTGTGAATTCATTTGAAAACTTGTCATAACCAGCTTTATCAGCTGTAATGCTTACCAAGAGCTTATCCCTAACAAAAACCATATCCATAAGCTCCTTAAGCTTGTTAATCACAGTATCCTTCATCTGACCATAGTTAGCGGTTAATTCCTCCAGGAATTGATAGAAGGATATCCCCTGAGTAACCTCCTTAAACATACCATGCTCGGAATAATAGGACATAGCCCTATTTGCAGCAACCATATGACCAGAGGATTGGAATATCATCTGCATCTTGGATTTCATCTCATCGATGATCTCCTTAATTCTTTTATAATCCTTTAATTGTGTACGATATAGAAATTCCTCTATTAATCTAAATGCATCTGGGAGCTTATCATACATTACCTTGGTTCCTATTTCAAACATTGGTAAATACTCATCTGTTTTATCTTTAGTTGAAAAACTTATAACATTATGATATATGCCTCCCGTGTGAAGATTAACCTCATTGGAGTACTCCAAATAACTGTAATTGTCTGTATCCACATATCCAAGAACCAAAGATAGCAAGGATAGATAAGGAAGAAGCTCCTTAGGTATATCACTAACATCAAATAAGAATCTCAGATAAGCGATATCATTTGTAAACACCTCATGGTGAACCACCTTAACACCGTCTATTATCTTCTCTTCATTGTATATGGGTTGCGGATCAGGTCCTATATCATCTCTTGTAAGCAGTGGTATAGATTCTTCTTCCTCCTTAGTCGACGGTGTCTCCTGATATATCTTTAATTGCTTATTTTCATTGATTATATTCTGAAGCTCTTCCTTTGAGAGACTATCTTTATAAGCTGCAAGCTTTTCCTTCATTATTGTCTCACGAATTTTATTAAGTCCAGCCTTTGGCTTTAAAATAACAAGGGAAGCATGGTTATTATCCAAGAGGTAGTCCTTAATAAGCTGTTCATAAAAGTCTGTTCCGATATGTTTCTTCATTTTATCATATAGTAAGGTATCCTTTAGATTCCTAAATGGCTCATTCTCATCATATAGCCAGCTTCTTAAAACTCTAAGACCATACATCAACCCTTTGGGAAGACTGCCGTAATCAGCCTCTCTATATCTGAATTCGAACAGATTAATTGCCCCACGAAGAGACTTTTCATTTAAACCTTCAGCCACCAGTTTATTTAATGTGTTACGAATAATTGATAAGAATTCATGCTTCTTATCTTCATCTGAATTTTTTACTATTATGGAAAGCGTAGGCTGCAGATATTCACTATTAAACTGGCTTAGAACATCCTTACCGATACCTGCATCTAGCAAAGCCTGCTTTACCGGTGCACCAGGTGCTTCAAAAAGTACATATTCAAGAATCTGAAAGCCTAAGGTAAGTTCCTTGGTCTTTTCCTCACCAATGGCAATATTTAAGCTAAAATAGGTGTTCTCTTCTGAATTTTCATCCTCTCCAAGAGAATAAAAGGATTCCACTTCCTTAAGAGCATCAAATCCCTTCTGAATAGCTATCTCTGAATCCACCTTCAAATGATCAAACTTAGACAGATATTCCTTGTCAATCCAAGCAAGTCGCTCCTCAAAGTCCATATCGCCATATAGGTAAATATAGCTATTAGAAGGATGATAATATGTTTTATGAAATTCTAAAAATTCATCATAGGTAAGGTCAGGGATAAATTCCGGATCTCCACCTGATTCTACTCCGTAAGCAGTGTCCGGGAACAAAGAATTAAGACTAAGTCTTAACAGCTGTTGTTCAGGAGAAGAAAATGCACCCTTCATTTCAGAATAAACCACTCCGTTAATCTGAAGCTCATCAGCCTCATTTTCCAGAGCATAGTGCCATGCCTCCTGCGCGAAAATTTCTTTTCTGCTATATATATTAGGATAAAAAACCGCATCCAGATAAACATGCATCAGATTTTTAAAATCCTGGTCGTTCTGACTGGCAATCGGATAAACCGTTCTATCAGAATAGGTCATAGCATTTAGGAAGGTATTAAGTGAGCCCTTTGCAAGTTCTATAAATGAGTCCTTAGCAGGAAATTTTACGGAGCCACATAGGACCGAATGCTCGATAATGTGAGCTACACCTGTACTGTTTTTCGGAGGTGTTCTAAAACCTATAGAGAACACCTTGTTAGTATCCTCATTTTTTATCAGTGCGATTTTGGCACCTGTTTTTTCATGCACAAGATAAGTTCCCAAGCCATTTAAATCATCTAGTTTTTCATCAAAAACAATTCGGTAACCAGAAGGTATATTGATCTTCATCTATTGTCCTCCCTTTCATATGGTATTCATATTTATTTTAATCATATCTCTAATATTAAGTATGGCAATTTCTAGTAATCGCTTATTCATAATAACATAAATTAATATATTTGTCATTTAATATACTCATTAATTTGCCAAGAATCATAAAATCAATTCTTATTAAATTATTAAGAAAACATTACAAATATCAACAAAGAGAGTTTGACTTTTTAATAGACTTGTGGTAAATTTAGTCTATCATTACTGAATATGGTAAATTAATTTCAAAAGTTTTAGGAGGCATTTTTTATGAAAAAGGGTACAGTAAAATGGTTTAATGCAAAAAAGGGGTTTGGATTTTTATCAGACGAGGAAGGAAACGATGTGTTTGTACATTTTTCAGCACTTGTTATGGATGGCTTCAAGGTTCTTGAAGAAGGCGACAGTGTTGAATTTGAAGTAGTTGAAGGCGAGAAAGGCCCTCAGGCTGCGAATGTAACAAAGTTATAATCGAATATACTTAACATAATGTTTATATATATGTAAACATACTTAAAAGTTATAGTAAGGTGGGTTGTAACAAAAGCATACGGTGTCAGGCACATAAAAACGGTGCCAGGCACCGTTTTTATGTGCCTGACACCGTTATTATTAATGTTTAAAATGTCTCATGCCGGTAAAGATCATGGCAATTCCGTATTCATTACATTTATTTATGGAATCCTCATCTCTTATAGAGCCACCCGGTTGAATAATGGCTGTGATTCCTGCCTGATGAGCGGCCTCTACACAGTCATCGAAGGGGAAGAAAGCGTCGGAAGCAAGTACAGCACCTTTAGTAGCATCCTCGTCAACTAATTCTGCAGCATGCTCGATGGCCTGCTTTGTCGCCCATACTCTGTTGACCTGCCCAGGACCGATACCTACAGTCTGCATGTCCTTTGCAAGAGCTATCCCATTAGATTTAACGAACTTAACTACTCTCCAGGCAAATAGAAGATCTTCCATTTCCTTCTCGGAAGGAGCTCGGTTTGTTACCACCTTAAGGTCTTTTTCTTCAAGAAGCTTGCTGTCTATTGTCTGGACAATCAGCCCACCGTTCACCTTCTTTAAGTCATAAGCGTTCATATCCTGAGGCTTTTCAATATCAGCCAGCTCTAAGAGTCTAACATTCTTTTTAGTCTGAAGAAGCTTAAGTGCTTGCTCTTCATATGAAGGAGCAACTACAACCTCTAAGAATATATTATTCATTTCCTCAGCAACCTGAAGAGTCACTTGGCGATTTAGTACAACAATTCCGCCAAAGATTGATACCTTGTCCGCCGATGAAGCTTTCAACCAAGCATCATAAATATTGTCTGCGCTACCCACACCACATGGATTTCCATGCTTGCATGCTACAACTGTTGGTTCACTAAACTCTTTTAAGAGCTCCAGTGCACCATTAGTGTCATTTATATTGTTAAAGGATAATTCCTTTCCGTTTAGCTGCTTAGCATCTGTGATCGAACCCTTTCTTTTTCCTATTTCACCGTAAAATGCGGCAATCTGGTGAGGATTCTCACCATACCTCATATCCTGAACCTTTTCAAAGGTCATAGTAAGAGTATTTGGTAAGGAAGTATCATTTCGTTCCTTCTTTAAGTATTCCGCTATCAGAGTATCATAAGCAGAGGTATGCATAAATACCTTGTGCATTAAGTAGAACTTGGTATCTAGGGTTACCTCTTTATGCTCTTTAAGCTCAGACAATACTCTGTCATAATCATCGGGATCTACAACAACAGCCACATCCTGATAATTCTTTGCCGCGGAGCGAAGCATGGTAGGTCCGCCAATATCGATATTCTCTACTGCCTCAGCTCTGGTCACCCCATCCTTAAGAACAGTCGCCTTAAAGGGATAGAGGTTTACAATAACAAGGTCAATAGGTTCAATATTAAGGTCAGCAAGCTGTTTCATGTGGGATGGATTGCTTCTTATGGCAAGTAATCCTGCATGCACCACCGGATGAAGGGTCTTAACACGGCCGTCCAGACATTCCGGAAAGCCTGTGAGCTCCGATACTTCTATAGCAGGAACATTCGCTTCCCTTAGCTTATTATAGGTTCCGCCGGTCGATATAATCTGGATTCCAAGTGATACCAGCTCCTTTGCAAGTTCAACAATACCGCTTTTATCCGATACACTGATTAATGCTCTCATGATTACACTCCTCTTCTTTGTATTCTATGAAAATATTAACCCACTTAATTTGTAAATACAATTGATTATTTCTAATCATTCTTATTATATCTGCTTATCACTAAAGGCTGATTTACGGTTGCAAACCTTCTTAAAGTATACTATAATTCCTATGAAAATAATCGGAAGGAGAAGAATATGAGGAAGGTAAGATCTCTTAAAATAACTGATTTATTGATTGGATTAATATTTACTCTATTATTCTTATCTCTTGGTGTGATTTTTACTATAAATTTTAGACCATTATATTACTTAGACATCAAGCTTCTGAATATACCCGAAAGCTCAGGATACTCCAGAGAAGTAATTATCGAGAACTATGATGCTTTGATAGATTACTCATCTCCTTTTTATAAGGGTAGCCTTTCCTTTCCTTCACTGGAAGCATCTTTATCAGGCATTCAGCATTTCGAGGAGGTAAAGGATATTTTTATTGCTTTTTATTGGCTCGGTGCTTTCACGATAATAACAGTAATAGCAATAATCGTCTATAAATCCCGTAAAAGAGACTTCAGTTATTTGGCAGTATCGTCTATAACAGCCATTGTACTCCCGGTAATAGTCGGTTTACTACTTGCAATAGATTTTGATAGATCTTTTTTAATATTTCATCGGTTATTTTTTGATAATGATTATTGGATTTTCGATCCTATAACCGATCCGGTAATTAACATTTTACCCTCTACTTTTTTCCTGCACTGTGCTTTATTGATTATCGTATTCATATTGCTGGGAAGCTTGATTTTATACTTAGTGTATCTGTATTTCAAGAAACGCTCAGGAATCAGATATCGCAAAAACCGAGGCATCAAAATATAATTAAGGATTAAGGATATGCCGTTCTTCAAATATATCTATCTATTCTTTTCTTGAATATCCTTAGTAAAATTATTATAATTGATTAAAGTAAATATGCTTATACTCATCATCTTTTATTTTCTACTTATATAAAAGATTTGATGTGAATATAGACTCGTATTCGAGTACATTAATAAATAAGAAAGAGAGCAAAAAAAATGAGAAAAACAAAGATAATCTGTACACTAGGTCCATCAACTGATAATGATGAAATTATAAAGGAAATGATACATTTGGGAATGGATGTTGCCAGATTTAACTTTTCCCATGGTGACCATAATGAGCATCTACAAAGATTGAGAAGAATAGAAAAGTTTCGTGACGAGATGAATATTCCCATAGCTACGCTTATGGATACTAAGGGCCCCGAAATACGTATAGGCACCTTTAAGGACAATAAAAAGATAAAACTTAAGGCTGGGCAGCAATTTACCTTAACTACCCGAGAGGTAGAGGGGGATGATACACAGGTTTCAGTAAGCTATCCCAGTTTAATATACGATGTTGATCCAGGAGAAAAGATCTTAATAGATGATGGACTTGTTGAGATGACTGTTGAAGAGGTAACAACCACTGATATAATCTGCAGGGTAAAGAACAATGGATTTATCTCAAATAAGAAGGGTGTCAATATCCCCGGAGTCCATCTGTCAATGCCTTATATAAGTGAAAGAGACCGCTCAGATATTTTATTTGCCATAGAGCACAAATTTGATTTTATAGCAGCTTCCTTTGTTAGAACAGCAGAGGATGTTCTTGAAATAAGAAAAATGCTTAACAAGCATCAATCTCAAATTAAGCTTATAGCTAAAATTGAAAACCTTCAGGGTGTAAAAAATATAGACGAAATTATTAAAGAGTCGGATGGCATCATGATCGCCAGAGGTGATATGGGCGTTGAAATTCCTTTTGAAGAATTACCTGCTCTTCAAAAGAAAATTATTAAGAAGGTGTATAATAGCGGGAAGCAAGTTATAACAGCTACACAGATGCTGGATTCCATGCTTAAAAATCCAAGGCCGACACGAGCTGAAATTACTGATGTGGCTAACGCTATATATGATGGGACAAGTGCAATTATGCTCTCTGGTGAGACTGCAGCTGGTGACTATCCCTTGGAATCTCTACGTACAATGGTTAAAATCACGTTAAGTACAGAGGCTGATATCGATTATGAAAAGCGTTTTATTCAACGTGAACATCTTGATGAGCTTGATGTAACAGACGCCATATCCCGTGCTACTGTTACAATTGCCCATGATCTTCATGCTAAAATGATTGTAACAGTCACCACATCAGGCAAAACCGCCCGTATGATATCCCGTTTTCGTCCGCAATGTCATATAATGGGATGTACTACAGACCCTGTTATATGTAGGCAATTGAATATGGCTTGGGGAATCAAGCCCCTCCTTATTGCCGTGGAGCATGATACCTTTGAATTGTTCGACCATGCTCTAGAGGCTGTTGAAAAAGCCGGTTATATTAAAAAAGGTGATCTTACTGTTATGACAGCCGGTGTACCTCTTGGTATTACGGGATCTACCAATATAATAAAGGTACAGACTGCAGGACAAATCGAATGATTAACTAAAAGTACGATATAATTTTTACAAGATTTATTAAGATAAGGGGACATTCAGATATGAAAAGAAAAGATTATATCAAATGGGATGAATATTTTATGGGAATTGCTCTACTATCAACTGAGCGAAGTAAGGATCCCAATACAAGTGTAGGTGCCTGCATCGTAAGTGAGGACAACAAGATTCTTTCTGTTGGATATAACGGCATGCCCATTGGATGCTCAGATGATGAATTTCCATGGAACAGGGAAGGAAATCCCCTGAATACCAAGTATCTATATGTATGTCATGCGGAGCTAAATGCCATCCTCAATTATACCGGTAGCAATATTAAAGGAGCTAAGATATATACAACCTTGTTTCCATGTAATGAATGCACGAAGGCTATCATCCAAAAAGGAATGAAAGAGATAATCTATAAGAGCGATAAATATGCCGAAACTGATACAGTTATAGCTTCAAAAAAGATGCTGGATGCAGCCGGAGTAACCTATAGGCAATATAGACCCATCGGTAAAGACATAACCCTATCACTGTGATATCTATGATGCTAAGATAAGCTAAAGCATATTGTATTCTAAACGGGGTTGCTTCATATATTAAGAGGCTGCTTCAAAATAAAATAAGGGGCATATAGGTATAGTCAAAATGCACCGTTAGAAGAACAAGTGCCCTGATATATATAGTCGTAGCGGACTTTTTAGTCCGATAAAGACATATATATCAGGGTGCTTGTACTTGTACCGGTGTGTGAGGTTATACCTGTTCGCCCCTATTACGATTTTGAAGCAGCCTAAATTAACTACCAAGCAACCCCTATACTTTATAATTACTCTTCTACACTATAATTTGGTGCTTCCTTAGTTATATGAATATCATGTGGATGACTTTCTCTTAAGGATGCGGCAGTAATCTTTACGAATTTACCGGTTCTTTGTAGGGTATCAATATCATTAGCACCGCAGTAGCCCATACCCGCTTTTAAACCACCGATTAACTGGAATACCGTATCCTCCACTGTGCCCTTATAGGCCACACGTCCTTCTACACCTTCAGGTACAAGCTTTTTAGCATCGGTCTGGAAGTAACGATCCTTGCTCCCTTTCTCCATAGCCGCGATGGATCCCATACCACGATAAACCTTATATTTTCTTCCCTGATACAATTCATAGGTGCCCGGGCTTTCATCACAGCCTGCAAATATACTTCCCATCATACATACATTTGCGCCTGCGGCAAGTGCCTTAGTGATATCTCCCGAGTATTTTATACCGCCGTCTGCAATAATGGGTATCCCATATGTTTTAGCAACTTCATAGGAATTCATGATTGCTGTAATCTGAGGTACACCAATACCGGCAACAACTCTTGTAGTACAGATTGAACCAGGTCCTATTCCAACCTTAACCGCATCAACACCTGCTTTGATTAATTCCAGTGTCGCTTCTTCTGTTGCCACATTTCCGGCAATAATCTGTATATCCGAAAAAGCATCCCTGACCATTCTAACTATACGAAGAACATTTGCTGAATGTCCATGGGCTGTATCTATAACTATAGCATCTACCTTTGCTTTAATAAGTGCTTCAACGCGATCCATAATATTACTTGTAACGCCTACACCTGCCGCACAAAGTAGTCTACCTTGTTCATCCTTTGCTGAAAGAGGATACTTTATCTGTTTCTCTATATCCTTTATTGTGATTAATCCCTTTAGGTTTCCATCATCATCTACTAGAGGAAGCTTTTCCTTTCTGGCGACGCTTAAGATACGTTTAGCCTCATCTAAGGTGATTCCCTCCTTTGCAGTAATTAAGCCTTCTGAAGTCATTGATTCCTTTATCTTTTTAGTAAAATCTTCTTCAAACTTCAAATCACGGTTAGTAATGATACCAACCAGCTTTTTACCTACAGTAATAGGTACTCCGGATATTCTATATTTGGCCATCAATTCATTAGCATCATATAAGGTGTGCTCAGGAGATAAATAAAAAGGGTCTGTTATTACCCCATGCTCCGATCGTTTTACCTTATCTACTTCTTCTGCCTGTTCTTCGATTGACATGTTTTTATGGATTACGCCGATACCCCCCTGCCTTGCCATAGCAATCGCCATACGGTTTTCAGTTACAGTATCCATGCCTGCACTCATCAAAGGTATATTTAACTTAATCTTTTTAGTCAGCCAGGTTGACAGATCCACTTGATTCGGTAATACCTCTGAATAGGAAGGTACCAGCAAAACATCATCAAAAGTTATTCCTTCGCCAATGATTTGACCCATTGTATAATCCTCTCTTTCTTATTGTAGTAATGGTTGGTTTCATGTATATTAGGGATAATTCCTAACTAAATATTTTTAAAAGTATATCTAATTATCTAAGCATTGTCAACATCAATACCAAAAAAGTTCACCAAGATAAAAGTAAAAAGTAAAGGCTATTGCAAAATTGTTCATCTTGCAACAGCCGAGGCCAATTCCTAATATAAAGCGACTTTTCTAGAGTTTTTTTGTTTTATTACTGAAAGCATCTTTTCACTTGGTTCAAAGAGAATCTTCATCTTCTTGCTACCCGCACTGACTATGATAGCATAAGGCTTGCTATCTTTACTTAGAGAAGAGAAATCTTTCTTCTCCAACTGGATATTATTATAGCTATCCAAGGCAGGAGAGTTAAAAGGAGCCATTATTTCAACCTGCTCAAAATCGATGCGAAGCATTGTCTTACGCTTTGCCTTACCGGTAATTCTATCAAAATCCAGCTGTCCGTCTACAAATACATACTCATATTCCACGCTTAGTCTCGGATAGAAGAAAAACACTAAAACAATTATAATCACTCCTAAATAACTCCAAAGCTGTCCAAGCAATATTAGAAATAGGCTAATAAATATACCAAAAAACATTAATATTCTAAGTCCCATGGTTGCAGCCGTATCTTTTCTTTTAACACCCGCTTCCGCGTATAGCTGATTCATACTTACACCCATACCTTTCCTTTTATTGTTTCGTTACATTATATCATAAATTAACAGATTAGACTTGAAAGTTTTCGACTTCCCCTAAAGGTTCTGCAAAGC
>SHOH01000210.1 GCA_004294845.1 Anaerolineaceae bacterium | reverse complement strand
CAATAATGAATTATATTAATTAAAGCCAATTTACGCTATCTCAGAGTAAAAGAAGTATTATCTATATAGAGTAAAGGTCAAAATATGAGAAGTATATGTCCGTCTATATGATTGTACTACCAGTAGGAACTTGTTAAAATTATAAGTAGTATAATTTGTTAAATGCTATTTTTAATAAAATAAGGAGGGAATGAAATGTTAAAAAAATTACTGTCACTTATGTTAACAGTAGTTATGTTATTAACATCAATTTCAGGAGTAAAAGCAGCAGAGTTAACATCGACTTCAGCGCAAATCACTAGCACAATTGATGCCAAAGCATTGTTAGTGAAATATAGCTCTAGTGCTGATGATACGGCTTTTTTATTCATTGATGACATTCTCAAGTCGGAGATACCGATTACTAGTACTGGGGGTGCAACAGTAGTTAAGGAATTTAAGGTTGTAATACCAAAAGGATCCCTTGTTAGACTGGTCTTTACGGATGCCCTGCTTGTAGAAGATATGATCGTTTCCGAGAAATATGAGGCAGAATATGCTAACCTATATGGTGTTGATGGTGACGGAAATGAAATAGAAGTCGTAGGAGACGGTGGAGCCTCAAACGGACTAAAGGTAGTTAAAATATGGGGAAATGGTAGTTATTTGGAGTTTCCGAATGTAAGTGCCGGAACACACCTTACTCTGGGATATTCATGTGCTGCACCGGAGCGGCGTATGAGCTTATATATCAATGGAGTAGATACAGGTATAAATATTAATATAGACAATCTATCCAGTGGATGGGGAGGAGTAGGTGAATTCAGAGAGCTTACAATTCCTTATGATATTCCTGAAGGAGCAACTATCAAACTCCAAAAGGACGATGATAACGCAGATCTCCAAATGGACTATATTAAAGTAACCACACTGACAGAAGCAGATCTTGAAGCACCTACAGCTCCAAGCGATGTAGTATCTACATCAACAACAAATAGAGCTGCTAGGCTTACCTGGACCGCATCAGAAGATAATATTGAAGTAGCCGGATATAATATATATGTTAATGATATAAAGAATAATAGTATTTTGGTTGTTGGAACAAGTTATCTTGTAAGAGGGCTTATTCCAGATACTGAATATACATTTAAAATTGTTGCAGTGGATGCTGCTGGTAATATATCAGACCCTGGCAGCCTGACACTAACAACCGATTTACCTGAAACAGGCACAGATGTAAAATACGAAGCAGAATATGCTAATTTATTCGGTTTAGAAAATATACATGTAGAGTCTGATGGTGGTGCTTCTAATGGCGAAAAAGTGGTATGCGTCTGGGGAACCGGGGCCTACCTTGAATTTCCGAAGGTGATCTCCGGAACTAAGCTAGCTGTAGGTTATGCATCGGGAGATGCAGATCGAAAGATTAGTGTATATATTAATGGAGAAGATAGCGGTCTGGATGTAGTGTTTGATGCTACCGGTGGCTATGGCGGATTTGGAAATTATACCGAAGCACTAATAGATATATCTATTCCGGAAGATGCGACCATCAAATTATTCCGTGATGGAGATGATAATAGTGATGTACATGTGGATTACATAAGAGTATTTAGTGAGGGCCCAGTTAGTGATATAGAAGCCCCTACTGCTCCAACTGATGTAAGAGCGATTACATCTCATCGAACAGCGTCCTTATCCTGGACAGCATCTGACGATAATGTTGAAGTAATCGGTTATGATGTCTTTGTTAATGATGTAAAGATAAATAACACTCTAATTGTGGATACACACTATCTAGTTAGAGGACTAAGTCCGGAGACAGGATATACATTTAAGGTTGTTGCAAAGGATGCAGCAGGAAATATATCAGATGCAGGAATTGATTTTGCGACAACAGATTTAGCGGAAAGCGGCTCGAATGTAATATATGAAGCAGAGCATGCAAAATTATATGGTTTAGAAAATATACATGTTGAAGCGGATGAAGGTGCATCCAACGGAGAAAAGGTTGTATGTATCTGGGGTACCGGTGCTTATTTGGAACTTTCTAAGGTTGTTAGTGGTTCGGCTATTTCGGTAAGATATGCATCTGGTGATTCCGGACGAAAGATTAGCGTTTATATTGATGGAGTAGACAGTGGAAAAGATATTATATTTGATGCAACCGGTGGTTATGGCGGACTAGGAAATTATCAGGAAGCAACAGTCAATATTGATGTTCCCTCTAGATCGACAATTAGATTATTCCGAGATGCTGATGATAACTCTGATGTGCATATTGACTATATTAGAATATCTTCAGATAGAGTTGTAGAACCTGTGGACACAATAAAGCCTACTACACCAGGAGCAATTACATTAGTAAGTAAGTCAGATACGAGGATAAGATTTTCATGGAAAGCATCTACGGATAATAGTGGCCAAGTTTTCTATGATGTATATAGAAATGGAGAAATAGTAGCAACGGTAAACATTCCCTTCTATGATGATGCTGGCTTGACAGCGGAAACCCAATATGCCTACCAGGTAGTTGCTAGGGATGCTGCAGGTAATAGCACAGAGGGAACTGTAATATTCATTAGTACTGAGAGCAAACCTCAAGAACCTATAGATGTTACAGCACCAACAGTTCCTAATAGGTTAAGATATACAATAGATAATACAACTATAAATCTAATCTGGGAA
>SHOH01000071.1:8182-15294 GCA_004294845.1 Anaerolineaceae bacterium | reverse complement strand
TCTATAAAAGTAATGGATCTCACGGATGTGTAAATGCACCGTTTCATTTGGCAAAGACTATTTTTGAAAATATTGAAGAGGGGACTCCTGTTATTGTGTATAATGAGTGAGTCTCTCTATAATCTTTGATCAATAAAGTCCTTAATCAATCCTAGAAGCTCATTACTCCAAAATGATCCCTCATGAGGTGCTCCGTCTACACAAATCATAGAAGCATCTGCACCCACATCCAAGAGCCTGTGATACATTTGCTCACTTTGCTCATAATAGACTAATTCATCCTTGTTACCATGTATAATCAGAAATGGTGGATAAGATTTCCCACTCTGTATATGATTTAAAGGATTTATCTCCAGAAATTTCTCCATATTCTCCTTTGTCTTTTCCCCTATAAGCCCTTCAAAGATAGGTTTCAAATCATCCGGAAGTAATTCTATTTGATTGACAGCTTCTGTCACATCGGTTGGACCAAAGCAATCAACTGCTATTTGAACTTTGTCTGAAAATTCCTTAAATTCCTCAGTTTTATATTGCATATCATCTCCAGTCAGTCCAACTAAAAGAGCAGTATTACCACCTGAGGAAGTTCCCCATATTCCAACCCGGTCAGGATCAATTTGATAATCCTCTGCATGCTTTCTTAAAAAGCGGATTCCTGTTTTCACATCCTCTAAAAATGCCGGAAAAGGATGCCCCTCCAAGCTATTTCTATGGGTTAAGGTTGCCACTACATAGCCTTCCCGTGCAAACTGTGACAGCTGAGGTAACTGGTAATAAACATCAGGAAAAGTCCAAGCACTCCCTTGCACAAATACAATTAGCGGATATTTTGCTTGCTCATTTGCTTGGCTATTCCAGGGCTTAATTATCTGCATTTTTAATTCGACTCCATGCGCTGTTGAAAATATCACATCTGGAATCATTACTGCCATCCCTTTTAGGGTTGGGTTATTTTTAATTACCTTAATCTCCTTGTATTCCATTGTATCCTCCTCCTAGTTAAAACTCTATTTTTCAACTACTTGCATATTTAATAAGCAACAATTCCTTTGCAATATAATAAAATTAATTGCTTACTGCTATTATAATAAATTCTAAAATGGGATACAATACCATATTTGCCTTGTTAAGCCCTGTGAGAAAGTAATTTTATAGGATATTGTTTTCACAGATACATAATGATATAATTGGGATGTTAGGGTGCCTGGCACCAAAATTACGGAAAGGATATTTTCAATGAATAAATCCAAAACAAAAAGAATAGCTGCAATTATCGGCATTATCGCCATATTATTACTATATGTTTTTTCCTTTATTATAGGTGTCTTCTTTTCTGATGATTATCCGGAATTATTTATGGCAAGTGTATTCTTAGCGGTTATCATACCAATTATAATTTATTGCTTTGTAGCGGTATATAGGTACGTTCATAAGAAAGCTGAGTATAACAAATCAGAAGAGAAAGATGAATGAGATTTTTGAATTTCTCATGACTAAAGGTACGAATGTTCTTACTTATGTTTAAAAATTATGGACTATGAAATAAAAATGGAAGAATAGCATGTCACTGTGAAAGGTGAGCTATTCTTCCTCTTTTATTTTCTTAAAATATTCTTGTATGGTTTTCTCATAGCCATTATCTGATGGAATATAGAATACATAATCCTTTATCTCATCAGGTAGATATTGTTGTTTAACATAATGGTTCTTATAATCATGGGCGTATTTGTAGCCGATTCCATGTCCTAGCTTCTCAGCTCCCTTGTAATGAGCATCCTGCAGATAAGGAGGAATGGTCGCTGTCCTTTCATTCTCAACCACCTTCATGGCTGCACCGATTGCATTAACAGCGGAATTACTTTTTGGTGCGCATGCCACATATGTTGCAGCCTGTGACAATATTATCTGTGCCTCCGGCATACCCAGACGCTCAGCAGCCAAAGATGCACTCACCGCCACCACAAGAGCATTGGGATCTGCATTTCCCACATCCTCGGCAGCACATATCATAATTCTTCTTGCGATAAATGCCACCTCTTCTCCGGCATAGAGCATTCGCGCCAGATAATATACAGCTGCATCCGGATCTGATCCTCTCATACTCTTTATAAAGGCCGATATGGTATCATAATGATTATCTCCATCTTTATCGTATTTTAAGGCTCGTTTCTGAATACATTCCGAAGCAACCTCTATTGTAATATGGATATAGCCATCATCTGATCGCTCTGTGGTTAGTACACCTAATTCTATAGCATTTAGTGCCGACCTTGCGTCGCCATTTGCTACATCAGCAAGGAATTCCAAAGCATCCTCATGAAGCTTAGGCTTATAAGCTCCAAGACCTCTTTCCTCATCTGTAACCGCCCTTAGTAAAAGTATCTTGATATCTTCCTTATCCAAAGGCTTTAGTTCGAAGATGATTGATCTAGATATTAAAGCTGAATTAACTTCAAAATATGGATTTTCTGTGGTTGCCCCGATTAATACAATAGTCCCGTCTTCTACAAAGGGTAGAAGATAATCCTGCTGACTTTTATTAAATCTGTGTATCTCATCTATGAACATTATTGTTCTTTTACCGTACATACCCAGATTATTCTTAGCCTCAGCTATAACAGCCTCCATATCCTTCTTCCCTGAGGAAGTTGCATTAATCTGAGTAAATAAAGAGCTTGTGGTACCCGCAATAACCTTTGCCAAGGTGGTTTTACCTGTTCCGGGAGGACCATAGAATATGATTGAACTGATTTTATCCGCCTTAATAGCACGATAAAGAAGCTTGTCCTTACCGATAATATGCTTTTGCCCTACTACCTCTTCCAATGTGAGAGGGCGAAGGCGTGAGGCTAAGGGAGCCTCCTTTTCCATTTTGTTATGTCTCATATAATCAAATAAATCCACGGTACCACCTCCCATCTGTAGATAGTATACCATAATCATGATAAAATGCAAACATATGTTTCTGATTTTAATGGCTTATGTACTTTTCTATCACTTGCGACTCTAACCTAGAATTGATATAATAAAACAAGTCAGATTAAAGGAGGGCAAAATAAATGGAAAAGATTATGGATCCATATAATACCATATACCGAGGCGGTATAGGTGAGTTTATTATGAAAAAATCCAGATTTATTGCTACTGTCAGCCCTGCCGAAACCGAAGAAGAGGCTCTTTCATTTATTGAAAGCCTAAAAAAGAAATACTGGAATGCATCCCATAATTGCTATGCCTATATTATCGGGACAAATAACCCTACTATGCGTTACTCAGACGATGGCGAACCCAGTCAGACAGCCGGAAAGCCCATGCTTGATGTATTGATTGCTAAAGAGCTGACCAATCTTGTCATAGTGGTAACCCGTTATTTTGGAGGAACCTTACTTGGTACAGGTGGTCTTGTTAAGGCATATCAATCTGCTACTTTAGAAGGTCTTAATAATAGCACTATAATAAAGAAGGAACCGGGAATCCATATACAGGTTATTACAGATTACAATCTGATTGGTAAAATTCAATATTATATCGGGCAAGAAGGCTTCCCTATAATATCTTCTGATTATACTGATATTGTCACCTTAGATTTATTAATACCCTTAGACAAGATTGATGGCTTTAATAACAGGCTAGCAGACCTATCCAACGGATCATTATTACCTACAGAAATAAAAAAGGTATACTTTGCAGTTATCGATAGCAAAGTACACCTATTTTAAGAAGCATTATTTTATATCTGTTACTGTGGTGTCAAAGCATATTACCATTACATAAAACAGCTCTCCAGTGTTATTAAATCGTCAATTATCTCTACCATCGAAATTGGAGTTACCACATGCTGGAAAAGAATTTTTGCCATCGATTTCACCTTATCCTTGGAATAAGAGACACCCTTAACCTCTTCCATTTCCAAATTATCATCCAGATATTTGATAATCTGTATTCCATAATAAGGTTCCTCATTGTCTGTGCTATGGTTTTCTGTTAGTTTATACTCTAGTCGCATCATTCTGTCATCTTCCAAAGTCACTTCGTTCTGAAACAGTAATTCCAACTTTCTCATATTATTACCCCCATAAAGATATAATACCTATAAACAACTGACAATACCCATTATATACCAAAAACTTTGCAAAATAAAGTAAATTTCGGCGCACTTTTATATCTTGTTCCTTATATTTCGACATAAGTACACGTATTACAAATATATCTTCGTTAATTCTAATGTTTTATTAAAATAGTGTCTAATTAACTCGATTTATAAAATCTTATAGCGTTATTAATGTATTTATATTCCATGTATTAGTAATTATTGGGTAGCAATGAAATTATACTTTATTTAATGGTTATAATTTGGTATACTCTTCTTATCGCTATTGCCCATGCATATATGCATATATGTATAACGGAGGTTATTATGAATTACAGTAAAAAAGGTGTAGAACAAAAACAACATTATATAAAATCAACTTCAAGACGTCTTACATCGAAATTGAGGATTACTCTCTTTCGCTTGATTATAATAATGGCGGTGGTAGTCGCCATTATAGTTATATATGCCGGCCTTGGATATATAAAGGGTTTAGTCGACAGCGCTCCTAATATCACTCAGATTGATGTTGTCCCTAGAGGGTATACCACTTATGTTTATGATAGTGAAAGTAACGTAATTGAACACTTAGTAGGTGCCCATGCTAACCGCGAATATATAGAAATCAGTCAAATTCCAGAGATAGTGCAAAAAGCATTTGTCTCTATTGAGGATGAAAGATTCTACGAGCATGACGGCATCGATGTAAGAGGAATATTCCGTGCCTTTGTATTAGGTGTAAAGGGCAGAGAATTCGACCAGGGAGCCAGTACTATCACCCAGCAACTGTTAAAAGCCCAGGTATTTGACGGAGGCAGAGAGCAAAATTTCGTTGACCGTCTGGAACGTAAAATTCAAGAGCAGTACCTAGCCATACAGATTGAGAATAAATTAGATAAGGATCTGATCCTTGAGTACTATCTTAATACTATTAACCTCGGATCCGGAACCTATGGAGTCCAGATGGCATCTAAGAGGTATTTTAATAAGAATGTCTGGGAGCTGACCCTATCTGAAGCTGCAGTATTGGCGGCTATTGCCCAGCTTCCTGCTTACCATAATCCAATTACTAATCCCGAGAGGAATGAGGTCCGTAAGAATGATGTCCTTAGAAAGATGCTGGAGCTTGGCAATTGTACAAAGGCTCAATATGATTACGCTATGGCAGATGATGTGTATTCAAGAATTCACACGGTAAATGAAGAATATGCTTCCACCTCTTATTACAGTTATTTTACTGATGAATTAATTGAACAAGTCATGGATGACTTACAGGATAAGTTAGGATATACACAATCGCAAGCTCTTGATTTAATATATAGCGGAGGCTTAAGAATTATCACAACTCAAGATCCTACTATACAGAGAATAGTTGATGAGATATTCGCGGATGAATCCTTCTTTCCTGAAATCGGTATATCCTTCTGGGAATTAGATTATGCCATTTCCATTCAAAAGAATGATGATGATAAAACTACATTGCACTATCATAAGAATGATTTATTAAAATTCTTTAAAGATTATCCTGATCCTGACGATTTATATGTTGATGATAAGGATAGCAAATTCTCCCTCTTATTTAAAGATAAGGAGGATATGCAAGAGAGAATAGATGAGTTTAAGGAATCAATAATTGATGAGGGAGACAGCATTTTATTAGAAAGAGTCGACATGACTATTCAGCCTCAAGTCTCCTTAGTGATCATGGACCAACATACCGGTCATGTGCTTGCTATAATCGGAGGCCGTGGAGAAAAGACCGGTAACAGAACCCTAAATAGAGCAACAAATACAAAAAGACAACCCGGTTCCACCTTTAAGATTGTATCTACTTATTTACCGGCGCTGGATACTGCAGGTTTTACACTCGCTAGTGTTCAGGATGACACGGGTCCATATTACTATCCTGATGGAGTAACCGAAGTAAGCAATTGGAGAACCACTAAGAAATATGAAGGATTATCTACTCTTCGTAAGGGTATATATGAATCAATGAATATTGTAACAGTAAAAACTCTGGCTGAAGTAACTCCACAGGTTGGATATGATTATCTTAAAAAATTGGGCTTTACAACACTGGTTGAATCCAGGACAGAGGCTGACGGTAGGGTTCTATCAGATATTAACCTTCCCATGGCATTGGGAGGGCTGACTGATGGTGTATCGAATTTGGAATTAACAGCTGCTTTTGCAACCTTAGCCAATAGGGGAGTCTATATAAAACCGATTTTTTATACTAAGATATTAGATGCCAATGGTAAGGTATTACTCCAAAACGAACCCAAAAAAGAACAGGTTATAAAAGAGTCAACCGCTTGGTTACTTACAAATGCCATGGAAGATGTAGTAACAAAAGGTACAGGTAAGGCTTTAAAGCTTCAGGAAATTGATATGCCGGTTGCAGGTAAGACAGGATCCACTTCGGATTATAATGATTTATGGTTTTCCGGTTATACCCCTTATTATACAGCCACCATCTGGGCAGGATTTGATAATAACAGATCACAAACTGAGCGTAGCTTTAACCGTATAATTTGGCGTACAGTAATGGAGAGAATTCATATTGAGAAGGGACTTGAGAAAAAGACCTTTACAATGCCTAATTCAATTGTAGCGGCAAAGGTCTGTAGTAAATCAGGCAAGCTGGCTGTTGAGGGTTTATGTGATCATTATATAGATGGTGATTCTACCTATGTTGAATACTTTGCTAAGGGGTCTGAGCCGATAGAAAAATGTGATGTTCATGTAAAAGCTACCATCTGTACCGAATCATCAGCTCTTGCTACAGAATTTTGTCCTTTGAATAGCCAAAAGGAAGCAGTTTATCTGAACAAGACAGAAACAGGTGTAACAGATGATAGCCCTTTCATTCTTCCAAAAGAAAAGTGTAGTGTGCATACAGGTATATACTATGAGGATGAACCTCCTTATGCACCTATTGATGATGGCTATGATAATGAAGAAGACTTAGATGATTTTAATTCCTTCTGGGTATACCCATAAAGTATAAAAAAAGATATTT
>SHOH01000071.1:0-8082 GCA_004294845.1 Anaerolineaceae bacterium | reverse complement strand
TTTTTATGACTTCATCTTTGGATTAAATATCCATGAAGCGATATAGGAGAATATTAAGGCGGCAGATACTCCTACTGCCGAAGCAGTAAAGCCTCCTTTAAATATTCCTATAAAGCCCTCTTGATCAACTGATTTTTTTATACCCTGAAATAAAGCATTTCCAAACCCGGTAAGAGGTACACTGGCTCCCGCTTTTGCCCATTTTGCAAAAGGTTCATACAAGCCAACTGCTCCAAGTACTGCTCCCGTGCAAACTAATATAACCATAACTCTACCGGGCAAAAGCTTTGTCTTATCTAATAAAATCTGGGTTAATGCACATATGGCACCTCCCACTAAAAATGCAATAATATAATCCATCTTACAAGCGACTCCTTCCTTCTTTCATATTCAGATCAATACTCTGCTAACCTTCTATTAGCTCATACGTCCTTCTACCATAACCGCATGAGCAATTCCCGGGACTGTATTCCCTTCATTAAAGCTGACCTGTGATAACAAAGCGCCGGTTGGGACGAATAGTACCCGTTTCCATGCACCATCTTTAAGCTGCTTGATTACATAGGCTGCAAATGTAACGGCTGAACAACCGCAGCCGCTGCCTCCGGCATGAGTATCCTGGGTGTCTTGATCAAATATCTCTATACCACAGTCCATGTAACGATCTGATATATCATAATCCTTTTCCTTCAGCAATTCTATCAGGATGTTTTTTCCTACATAACCCAGATCCCCGGTGATAATACTGTCATAATAATCAGGCTTTATATTAAAATCCTCAAAGTTCTGCTTGATGGTTTCAAAGGCGGCAGGAGCCATCGCTGCTCCCATATTCATAGAATCCTTTATGCCGTAATCTACGATTTTACCGCTTGTTACCCCGGTAATTACGATATCAGCTTCTCCCGCTTCCTTCTTAGCGCTATGATCTGCAATAATAACAGCACCTGAACCTGTTACTGTCCATGATGCCGAATATGGTCTCTGATTACCATAATCCAGTGGAAATCTAAATTGCTTTTCAGCACCGGCAAAATGGCTTGATGTTATAGATAATACTCTGTTGGCAAAACCACCTTCCACAAGTATGGCTCCAATGGTCATAGCTTCTCCCATAGTCGAGCATGCTCCATATACGCCGAATAGCGGAATCTGCAATTCTGCGATCCCAAAGGATGTGGCGATTAATTGTCCCAGAAGATCTCCTCCTATAAGATAGCGTATATCAGAATTTCTAAGTCCTGCCTTCGTAAGCACTTTTTGAGCTGTCAGCTTCATTAACTCACTCTCTGCACTTTCCCAATTATCCTTGCCTATCATGGGATCTTCGATAATCTGATCAAAAAGTGTACCAAGAGGTCCTTCACCTTCCTTCTTACCGACCAAGGAAGCTTCTGCAATAATGTAAGGCGGATTTTTGAAGACTATACTTTGCTTCCCTGCTGACTTATAGTCCTTTACTGCCTTGTCTTTTATATCATTTTTATTACTGTCGATATTTTCAGCCATCGTTACAACTCCTATCTCAATATAAGATCATGCTCTTCAATATATATGCTATTATCATGCTAATCCGGCCTGCTTAAGAATATAATAAATTAATCCCAACAACCAAGATGAAAATATACCATATAGAATAACAGGTCCGGCAATTGTAAATACCTTACAACCGATACCGAATACATGACCTTCTTTTTTGTATTCAACTGCCGGTGCTGCAACAGAGTTAGCAAAGCCTGTAATCGGAACCAATGTCCCTGCACCTCCGAATTTAGCCAGCTTCTGGTAGAGTCCTATCCCGGTCAACAGTATTGACAAGAATACAAGACATACGGTTGTATATGCCTTAGATAACTCCATATCACCGGATCTGTCAAAAAAGAAATTAGTAAAGCCCTGACCGATGACACATATAAGTCCACCTATTACATAAGCTTTTACACAATTCTTTACCGTGCTAAATGCCGGTGTAACCTGTTTCACATACTGATTGTAGTTCTCATTTCTTATAGTTGTATTCTTTTCTCTGACTACATCGGATATTTTATTCTTTTCCTTCTCCATCCAATATCACCCTTCCTGCCTTTCGATTTATCAAGGAATATCATATTGTATCTAAACTATTAGCACATTACTAGAAATCTTCATTCATTTCTATCTTTGCCAAAGTACCGTCGTATTCAGTTTTCTCGTCCTTAGCAAAGTATCCTACACACAACACTACTGCTATAGCAGTAACAATAAGAAATGTAGCAATTATAAATATCTTCTTTTTTCTTATAATCATAATCTCTCTCCAATCTATGAATTGCGGGATTTGATCCTACAATAAGATCTTACTTAACAAGATCATATCAATAAAAAAGCATCAGTTTGTAATTCTGATGCTTTGCTTAAATATAATTATTGGTATTATTATATGATTTTAATAATTTACTATACTGGAAAATGAATACATCATAAGCTAATAGCTTATGCTCCCAGCTTGTCTCTTAAAATTTTTAATATCCTTTTTTCCATCCTTGATACTTGAACCTGGGAAATTCCTAGTTCCTTTGCAATATCAGTCTGTGTTCTATCTTTAAAGTATCTAAGCTTGATAATTTCCTGCTCTCTTTCATCTAGAGTGGCAATTATCTCCTTTAATGCAAGCCTATCAATCATATTTTCACTTTCATCTTTTGCCTCTGCTATTTTATCGATCAGATATATAGGGCTTCCATCCCCCTGATAAATTGTTTTATATAGTGATTCTACTTCGGCCCCTGTCTCTAATGCCATCAGTATTTCATCCTTGGTGATACTAAGTTCTTTTTCTATTTCTTCGACTGTAGGCTCCCTGCCATACATATTACCGTATCTTTCTCTGTAAGCTCTAATCTTTGTAGCACTCTCTTTGAGTGTTCTGCTGACCTTAATCATACCATCATCTCTTAGGAAGCGTTTTATTTCACCTGTAATCATAGGGACTGCATAGGTAGAAAACTTTACTTCATAAGAATAGTCAAACTTATCGATTGCTTTAATCAAACCGATACTACCGATTTGAAATAAATCTTCCATCTCATGACCTCGATTTGCAAATCTCCTGACTATACTCCATACTAAACCTACATTCTGCGTAACAACAAGATCTCTAGCTTCTTTATCACCTTCTCTGGACATTTTAATTAGCTCAAGCGTATCCACATCAAACCTCACTCCCTTCGATACCTTATGTACTAACCTACATTCTGTCCGGTTTGTTGCGTATATCCTTTAATTGCCTGCTTCCCTATGCGTTTTTTCATTCTCACCAAAGTGCCCTCACCAATAACAGATTCCACCTCTAAATCGTCCATAAAGGCTTCCATAAATGAAAAGCCCATGCCTGACCTCTCCAGCTCCGGTCTGGATGTATAAAGTGGCTCCATAGCTTTATTAATATCCTCGATACCTGCACCCGAATCCTCCACCTCGACTGTAATCTCATTACCGCTTATAAAGGAGCGCATAATAATCATACCTATGCAATCACCATATCCATGTATTATGCTGTTAGTGACTGCCTCCGATACAGCTGTCTTAATGTCTGCAAGCTCCTCGATAGTAGGATCCATGGTGGCAGCAAAGGCTGCGACCACGGTTCGTGCAAAGCTTTCATTTTGTGACTTGCTCTCAAACTCCAATATCATCTTATTCGTATTATCCATGTTATCAAGAATCCCCTTTCCTTTACTTTCATATAGCTATTTCAAATGATTTAGTGCGCTTTCTACAGAATCATATTTATCAATGATTTTGTAAAGTCCTGATAAGCGAAATATTCTATCTACAGAGGAATTAACACTGGCTACGGCTATTTTCCCTCCGATAAATATAACCTTTTTGTATCTGCCCATAATTACGCCAATTCCTGCACTATCCATAAAGCCAGAGCCTGAAAAATCAAATATAATATGCTTTACATGATTTCTTTCTATCAGTCTGTCCGCTTTTTCTTTAATTTGAATTGCATTATGATGGTCAAGCTCTTCATTCAGTCTGATAATTAGGCATCTCCCACTTATCTCATAGGTTGTCCCCTCCTTTCCTGTCCTTTTGTCCGGTTTAACATACCTTTTGCCCTCTTGCATCAGATATTTTCCCTCCAATCTTGTAATTTATAGTTATTATATTACATATTTACCCATGTGTGGCTATGAAAAAAAGACCTTTTATGGGAATGATGACATTCCTTGGTAAAACGTCTTTTTTAATAATGAGTAAGCAGATTATAAATCTAATTAATCTGCTTACCGTAAATATTATCTTTTGTGATTGCAGGTATATATTCTTAATCCTGTATACGGTCAAGATAGTTCTTTGCATTTTGATATCTTCTTGAATCCGGAAACTCATTTATTACAATTTCATAATAGGTTCGTGCACTGTCATAATCCTGTAATCGATGATATGTCCTGCCTATAAAATAAATAGCATTCACATTGGTCGGATCATAGTTATAGGCCAGAAAAAGATCCTGTAATGCTTCTTCATACTTTGCACCACTATATAAATCATGTCCTGTATCATAATACTGTTTTGATACTATGGGATAGATTTCTTGTTTTATTCTTTCTATTAGCTGTAAAGAAGTATCCGATTCATACATGCTTGTATCCAGTGCTTTAAGATTTTCTGCTATCTGTCTGAATTCTCTGTCCTTCTCTTCCTTAGCCAATTCATCCATATAAAGGGATGATATATCAAACAAGGGATCATAAAGCTTGGGATTAGACTCAGGAATAACAATTCCATCAAGCTCAGCCCTAAGTAGGATTAGATTTTCCTCCAGAGCATCCTTTTCTTCCTGAAGCTGCGCTATAGCTTTTTCCTTTTCTTCAAGGGCTGCCATGCCTGCACTATAATCCACAAGATCTTGGTTGTTTTTTGTTACATCGTCATTCTTCATAGATGGTAGAATCAAAAATGCTGCTACAGCCAGTCCTATCAATACTCCGATAACCAAATTCACGAAGGCCATTATATTAGGCTTCTCCTCACGATAGGAAGTAAGAGGCATTATAGAAGAGGTAGTCTCTTTATCAGAACCTACATTAGTATCCCCATCTCTTGCTTGTATGGGCTGTGGTTCAAGCTCCTTAAGGTATCTTAGGGTAGATGTATTAGATACATCAATACGGGCAGCCCTTAAGAGACATTTTTTTGCCCTCTCATTCTCACCGTTCTTCATGTACAATAAGGATAGCAAATGATAAGCCCTTAAAAAATGCGGGTTTAGCTGTATAACTCTCTTAAGCTGGATAGTGGCTAGGTCATCACTACCCTGCTTTGCAAATACCAGCGCATTATTATATCTTTTAATTGCCTGGTTTAGTCCATCTAATCTAGTTGGATTATCTTGTATATCATTAATATACTTGTCTGCATCGTTACCATCAGGCATAAAATATCTGCTAATCACCCACTCGCTTAGGGCTGCTACGGTTTCACCCATTTCAAAATATATTAATCCCAATAGATTTCTGGCATTTGTATTGGCTTTATTCAGTTCAAGGCTTTTCTTTAAAGCAACAATCGCACCTGATAAATCTCGGACCTTTGCTCTTGTCAGACCGTTATTATAATACATGTTAGAAGCTCTAAAAATCTTTTTGTATAAGATTAAGTCCTGACCGCAACGATCACACCGTATTCTCTTGTCAGATATATTGCTTTGGCAATTAGGGCAAACCATATATTATTCCCACCTAACTTCTTTCATCATAATGAGTGTTGTCTTTCTCTTTCAATAACTCCTTTAAGATATCCGAGATATCTGTCATATCATTATTGTATATTACATCCTCTGCTTGTTCAATCTCTAGACTGGGTTGGAATTTTTCGATTTCATCTTCAAAATTAATCATCCGCAAATCTCCTTATCTTAGAACTATAATCCCATTTTTATCTAAAAGCTCCTATCTAATATCATAACCATAATGACAACAAAAATCAAGAGTTTTTCTTAGCTCTTGACTATCAGGTTAAATGGTATAAAATTATAAGTACTTAGATGTAATAATATGGACAAAGTAGATTATTACCTAAGGTATAGTATATATTTTCTGCATAGTTCGGAGGATAATAACACATGAAAAGAAAGCATATATCTCTAATTGCTTTATTACTTATTATCTTTAGTCTGCCCTTATCTCTTTTAGCATGTAGCAAGAATGAGGTAATTGTAGAGATAGATGATACTAAGCTTAGCTTGGATGATTTTCTTTATGATATCTATCTTATTGAGCATGAAAGAGATTTATGGAATAATAAATTCAAAGAGAGTCTTGGCATCGATTATTTTGATTATGAATATGATGGAACAAGTATGAAGCAGCTTGCTAAGAATACAATAATGACAAAGGTTATATTATATGAGATACTTTCTGATCAAGCAAAAAAGAAAGGCTATACTCTTAGCGATGAGGAAATTAACACTATAGACGAAAATGTAGACAAGCTGATAGCATCTATATCCGATGTACAGCTGAAAGAGTCTAAGATGAATAGGGATATTCTTATTAAGGCTAATAATAAATTAGCCTTAGCTGATAAGTATTACTTAGCTCTAATAAGAGATTTTGAAGTAAATGAAGAATCAATTCAAAGCACCGTAGATTCTGATGTATATAGAGAATACAAGACCGAATGCCTTTATGTTCCTACCACAGAGATTAGCAATAAGAATATAAGTCCCTTAGATGAGGACGAACTTGATAAAGCCTATGACAAGATAAGATTCATAAAGCAGCTGATACTAAAGGGCTCTGATTTTGAAGAAATCCTAGGTCTTGTCGAAGGTGCAATTCATTATGAGCGCAACTTTATTCTTAGTGATAATACCGCTGAGGGGGAATATAAGGAGGCTGCAAAGGAACTTGCTAACGGGGCTTATAGCGATGTAATTACCACACAATTTGGCCATTATATTATTCATATGCTAGATAATAATTCTCCGTCACGTTATGAAATGGCCATTGAAAGTGCAATAAAAGATGAAAAGACAAATCAATTTAAGATACATTACGATAAATTGCTAGAGGAATACGAAATCACGATTAATACAGAGTATTGGGATAGTATATATTGACCTCACATACAATATAATGATACACCTTTTAATTTTAAGATAGGGGCATGATATGATAAAGCCAACCATTAAATTAGTCAATATGTTTTTCAAAAAAATAAGAGATGATCATGTTTCAGCCTTCTCGGCTCAGGCTGCCTTCTTTATCATCATCTCTTTTTTTCCATTTATAATGTTTTTATTAAGTATTGTTCCTTTCTTTTCCCTAGAAGAAAGTACTATATTAAAGCTTGTTACGCAGATATTTCCTAATGCATTTAACTCCCTGATTGTTCTTGTTGTTACAGAAATATATAAAAAGGCGAACTCCGGAACAGTTATTTCTATTACCGTTATTACCGCACTATGGTCTGCAGGTAAGGGGTTTCTTGCAATTATGAAGGGCTTGAATTCCGTATATGAAATACAGGAGACCAGAAAAACAATCTTCCTCAGGATTATTTCCACAATATATACCCTGATATTCGCAATAATGCTGATTGCTTCAATTATACTGTTTGTCTTTGGTAATAAGCTATATCTCTGGATAGAAATGCGTTTTCCTGTACTGCAGAACTTGGCTTTACTGATTATTAGTCTGCGTACTATCGTTGGTCTGATTACATTATTAATATTCTTCTTGGTTATATATATTGCAGTTCCTAACAGAAAGACCAAGATTTCTAAGGAGTTTCCCGGTGCTCTGGTATGTGCAGCCGGATGGATGGGCTTTTCCTACGCCTTCTCATATTACATTGACCATTATTCCAATTACACCTCCATGTATGGAAGTCTAACAACGATTGTATTATTCATGCTTTGGATGTATTTTTGCATGTATATCTTGTTTATCGGTGCTGAGATAAATCTGCTATTCCAGAACAAAACCTTAACAGAAAAGATAAAGGACTTGTATAAATGAATCGGGAATATGTTAACGGTGTCAGGCACCAGCTGAGGAAAAGGTACCAGGTACCAGCTGAGGCGCA
>SHOH01000070.1 GCA_004294845.1 Anaerolineaceae bacterium | reverse complement strand
TCATATATAATGACGATGATTTATGCAAATTAGAATATCAGATTGATAATTTGATTAATGATAACTACCCTGTTTTTTCTTGACAAAAGGATTCAAATGGGGGATACTCTATAAGAATATTATGCTTATTACGCGAAGATGGGAAGATTGACATGAAATTATGCAGTATTGCAAGTGGCAGCAGCGGAAATTGTATATTTGTGGGAAGTGAGCAGACAAATCTACTAGTGGATGTCGGAATTAGCGCAAAACGAATTGAATATGGCCTAAATAGAATTGACATCCATCCTGACACTATTCAGGGGATTTTGGTGACTCACGAGCATTCGGATCATATATCTGGATTAGGAGTAATGGCAAGAAGATATCATATACCAATCTATGCTACATATGAGACTGCCATGGCTTTTCGCCGGAGCAAGTCTCTGGGTGATATTTCTGAGGAGCTTATTAATTATGTAGAGCCTGATAAAGCCTTTATGATAAATGATATTAGTATTGAGCCCTTTTCCACCTCCCACGATGCGGCGAATCCTGTGTGCTATACCATGCAGATGGACAGTGGGAAGATAGGCATTGCTACGGACCTGGGCAAATTCGATGATTATATTCTATCAAAGCTTAACGGATCCGATTTATTACTGATAGAAGCTAACCATGATATAAATATGCTTATGGTTGGAAAATACCCATATTATCTGAAGCAGAGAATACTGGGAGAACGAGGGCATCTGTCCAATGATTCATGTGCAGACCTTATCTGTAAGCTGATAGAGAAAAAGAATAGACACATTATTCTGGCACATTTAAGTAAAGAAAATAATTACGAAGAGCTTGCTTATGAAACCGTATTATGTGAGCTATCTAGACTTGGAACACCTTCATCGGACTTTAAACTAAGTGTAGCTCGCAGGGATGTTCCATCGGATATGGTGGTAATCTCCGCGAATTTATGATATATATTATTTGTAAAAAGAAAGGCATGGGAAGAGATGAAGAGAACAGTAATTACAGTTGTGGGTAAGGATAAGGTGGGGATAATAGCAAAGGTCTGTACTTATCTTGCTAACAATAGCATCAATATCCTGGATATATCCCAGACAATTATTCAGGATTTTTTTAATATGATGATGATAGTTGATACCTCCATGGCTCCTAAGAAGTTTGATGAGATAGCTGAAGAACTTGATCAGATTGGCTCTGAGATAGGCGTGGTTATCAAGACTCAGCATGAGGATATATTTAATAAAATGCATAGAATATAGATAGGGGATTTGGGTACATGATTAATATACAAGAAGTCATTGAAACCAATAAGATGATTGAACAGGAAAATCTTGATGTTAGAACAATAACACTTGGTATAAGCTTGCTTGATTGCGCCGGACCGGATCTTTCTGAGGTTAATCAAAGGATTTATAATAAGATAACACATGTTGCAAAGAACCTTGCAGCCGCAGGCGATAAAATACAAAGAGAATTCGGAATACCTATTGTTAACAAGAGAATTTCTGTTACACCAATTTCTCTTATAGGTTCGGCCTGCTGTAAGTCAATAGAGGATTATGTAACCATTGCAACAACTTTAGATAAAGCAGCACATGAGGTTGGAGTTAATTTCATTGGAGGATATTCAGCTTTGGTGACAAAAGCTATGACAGCCTCAGATGAGCTTCTTATTAGATCCATACCCAAAGCCTTACAAGTTACTGAGAGAGTCTGCAGCTCTGTCAATGTAGGTTCTACAAAGACCGGTATCGATATGAATGCAGTCAAGCTTATCGGAGAAATTATTCTGGAGACAGCAGAGCATACCAAGGAACATGATTCTATCGGATGTGCTAAATTAGTTGTTTTTTGCAATGCTCCTGATGATAATCCCTTTATGGCAGGATCTTTTCACGGTATAACCGAGGGAGATGCGGTAATTAATGTAGGGGTTAGCGGTCCCGGAGTTGTTAAGAGAGCTCTTGAGACCGTCAGAGGTGAAGACTTTGAAACTCTTTGTGAAACCATAAAAAGGACTGCATTTAAGATAACAAGAGTCGGACAACTGGTAGCCATGGAGGCCTCAAAAATTCTTGATATACCCTTTGGTATCGTGGATCTTAGTCTTGCGCCTACACCGGCGGTTGGAGATAGTGTGGCGGAAATTCTCGAGGAAATCGGTCTTGAATATGCCGGAGCACCCGGAACGACTGCAGCTCTTGCTCTATTAAACGACCAGGTTAAAAAGGGTGGTGTTATGGCTTCATCCTTTGTCGGAGGCTTAAGCGGAGCATTTATCCCCGTCAGCGAAGATCAGGGAATGATAAATGCTGTGGAAGCAGGTGCATTGACTATAGAAAAGCTGGAGGCTATGACCTGTGTCTGCTCGGTCGGACTTGATATGATAGCTATACCAGGAGATACTAAGGCAAGCACAATCTCCGGAATTATAGCCGATGAGATGGCCATAGGCATGATTAACCAGAAGACAACAGCTGTGAGGATAATTCCTGTAATAGGGAAAAGTGTAGGAGACAGGGTGGAGTTTGGCGGACTCTTAGGCCATGCACCGGTTATGAAGGTCAACGGATTTTCCTGTGATAACTTTATAAATCGTGGCGGTAGAATTCCTGCACCGATTCATAGTTTTAAGAACTAAGGACAAGACTAGCTATTTGCAAAAAATGTAATGAACCTATTTGGTGAGTTTATCGTCTAATCATTATCCGCGAATAAGCTCGTTAGGCAAAGCATGCAGAGTTTTGTATGTAAAACTATTTATGAAGATATTATATTTCGTATAAGAAAGGCTTGGTGCATTATGGATAAGCTCTTGGAGCAAATGGATTATAAAGGAATATTTAAGTACTTTAGTGAAATATCAAAGATACCCAGAGGCTCAGGGAATGAAGTCGAAATTAGTGAATATCTGGTAAGCTTTGCAAAATCCAGGGGATTAGAGTATAATAAGGATTCAGCAAACAATGTGATAATCATAAAAGAAGCTACCCCCGGCTATGAGAACGAATCTGCTATTATGCTACAGGGTCATATGGATATGGTCTGTGAAAAGCGTAAGGAAGGGACACATGATTTTCTTAAGGATGGGATAAAGCTTCTGGTGGATGGTGACTATCTCCATGCTGACGGTACCACTCTGGGTGCCGATAATGGAATTGCTCTTGCCTATATGTTGGCTCTCTTATCTGACAAGGATTTAAAGCATCCACGAATTGAGGTTGTTATTACTTCAGATGAAGAGGTGGGGATGAATGGTGCAAAGGCGCTTGATTTATCCTTCTTAAAAGCAGAATATATGATTAATCTAGATTCAGAAGAGGAGGGTTATCTGCTGGCAAGCTGTGCCGGTGGCTTAACCGGAACCAGTACCTTGCCAATAAAACGTGTAAATGAAGATGGCAAGAGGATAAAGATCAGCATAGGCGGTTTAAAGGGCGGACATTCAGGTATGGATATAGTTCATAATCGTACCAATGCCAATAAGCTTTTAGCGCGTCTGATGTTTGATTTAAGAGAGAAGGCATCATACGGAGTCCTTAATATGGAGGGTGGCTTTAAAGATAATGTTATCCCCCGTGAGGCATTTGCAGAGTTAGTAATCTCATCTGAGGATTATAAGCAGGTGAGTGACAGTATAGGCGAAATTATGCAAATATACAAGAAGGAATTAGCAGGCAGTGAGCCGGATTTAGAGTATTCGGTTGAGGATTTGGGTGAAGGTCAGTTTGCTCCCTTACATCCCATGTCCTTTGAAAAGCTATTGTTCCTACTTATACAGACTCCTTGCGGTGTACAGGTAATGAGCTCAGACATAGAAGGTCTTGTAGAAAGCTCATTAAATCTGGGTATTTTCCGTATTGAAGAGGAACAAGCAGTTATTTGTAATTCGGTAAGAAGCTCCAAGAGTAGCTATAAGCATTATATTAGCAGCAGGCTGGATTATCTAATTAATTTTCTTGGAGGAGAGTATATTGTACGTTCCGAATATCCTGCTTGGGAGTTTAGAAAGGAATCTAAGCTTAGGGAGCATCTCCAGAAGCATTATAAGGAGATGTATGGTAAGGAAATGAAGGTTGAGGCCATACATGCAGGCTTGGAATGTGGACTTATTGCAGAAAAAATGCCGGGTATTGATATTGTATCGATAGGACCTGATATGTCCCGTGTTCATACTATTGATGAAAGGGTAAGCATATCGTCAACAATTAGGGTCTATCAATTCCTAGAAAGAATTATTGAGCAAAAAATCCGCGAATGAGAAAATCGCAGATTTTCGAGTTTAATCCGCGAATAAGCGAATCGGTTCAACAAGTTGAATCTTTGGGGGAAGTCTAAGATTTTCGAGTTTAACCCGCGTAATAAAGAGTATATACAATTGGTAGGAGATGGAAGTATGTCAAAGGGTAATACGCATGATGATTTTGACTTTGGAAATGATTCGGAATTTCAAGAAAAATTTTACAAGAATATTGATAGGGTACTTTATGAACCTACCGAAGATAATATAGAGGATAATACGGATTCCGAGACAGAAGCTATTACTGAGAATAATGCAGTTTCCGAGACAGAAGCTATTACTGAGGATATTGCAGATTCCGAGAAAGAAGCTATTACTGAGGATAATGCAGATTCCGAGAAAGAAGCTATTACTGAGGATAATTCAGATACTGAGATAGTGGCTACAAGAGAAGATAATGAAGATCCTGAACTAATGGCTTCTACAGAAGAGATTGATGCTTCAAATGAAGCTTCAGACGAAGTGGCTGCTGCGGCGGCAGCACAAATGGATAGTGCGGAAGCTCTTGATGAGACTTTATTTGATATCAATAATTCCTTAGCTAAGCAGATTGGTGAGGAATTGGAGAATCTGGAGGCAGGAGCGCTTCGGAGCAAGAAGAGATCCAGAATGATGAAAATCCAGATAGGAGTAATTGTCGGATTATTATCATTATTAAGCATAGCCTTTTTCCTGGGGTTTACAAAGCCCGGAAATCAATTGCTTATAAAAATGGGTATTAATATAATCGGTAAGATATGGGATGCCGGGACTCAGGATTTTACAAATGAACCCGATGTAATAGAAGATGAGGATCATCTGGACCAGGAGGATATAGCATCCGACAGCGAAGAGGTTGATCCTGATACAATTGTATGGCCTGAAAATACAGGCTACGGAAGAAGAGAAGAGGGAGTATATAATATATTATTGTTAGGTGAAGAGGCAATTGATTCAGGAACCGCAAGAGGCAGAACGGATTTGATTATTATTGCTACACTTAACAAGAACAGTAAAACAATAAAACTAACATCACTTATGAGAGATACCCTTGTACAAATACCTGGATATAAAGAAAACAAATTAAACTCAGCATATGAAAAAGGGGATGTGAGGCTACTTTATGAAACCATATCTCTTAATTTCAATATCCATCTAGATGGCGGAGTCCTAGTGAATTTTGAGAATTTTGAGAAGATTATAGATTATATGGGAGGCCTCGAGATTACTCTGACTAATTCAGAAGCCAAGTATCTTAGGAACACCAATTATATATCTAATCCTAATTATAGGAATGTTGTGCAGGGAACACAGTTGATGAACGGTAATCAAGTGTTAGGATATTCACGTATTCGTAAAAGAGCAGCCATTACCGGTGCAAATAATGATTACGGTAGGACGGATCGTCATAGAATAATCTTAAATGCTATTTTTGAAAAATATAAAACAAAGAATGAGATTGAACTTGCTTCAGTAATGTTCAAGATGCTACCGATGGTAAAAACTGATATAGATAGTAAGACCTTTGAGAAGCTCCTAAATACTTTTATAGAGATGCGTACTATGGAGATTGACCAACTTAGGATTCCTGCCGACGGTACATTTACAGACAATGTTAAGGTAAGGGGAATGGATGTATTAATTCCCGATCTAAGTAAGAACGTTAGCTTATTACATGATTTTATCTTTGGAAATTAATTCCTTATGCTATAAAAAGTCTTGGATTTTTAGTTTCAGATACTTGTGTATAGTGCATGGCATAACCTGCTCCTTGGTTCTGTCATGCATTTTCATGGCATGAGCCCCTCTAGGATAAAGTCATAAAACCTAAGAATTTCTCATATATTTATTAGTCACAGCTAGCTGACTAGTTCAAAGGATTAGAGGAATGGTAGGGATATTATGAGTAGATATCGGACTAATTGGTATGTGCTATGTTGCATAATTACATTGTCAGTATCAGTTATCATAACAGGTAAATGTCTAAGGCTTATTGGCAGTGAATTGCTAATAAGAGATCTTCTTTCAAAGGGTATTAATTACGATGAATTTCGTAATATTAGAACCACGAAAACTAAGCTTGACAAGATAGAGGAATATACCCATAATTTATTAGTGTCAAATAATGATTTAGAAGGACATCCATATATAGATGAAATCGGATATCTGACATTTGCTATGATGCTATCAGATTATGATATGCTAGATAAGACAGTGCCTGATGTGAAGATATTCTTACGTGGTATCGGAAGAGTATCAAGTACAAGAGCTTTTCGGGAGTTATATCGGTATTATAAAGGGATATTTTCTGATATAAAATATTTTCCGGTTCCTTATATGAACAAGGATGCGCACAAGGTTTCTTACGTAGATAGTTGGTATGCACCCAGAAGTTATGGAGGAGATAGAAGCCACGAGGGAACGGATCTTATGGCGAGCAACAATACCCGTGGATATTTTCCTATTCTAAGTATTACCGACGGAATTGTGGAGAATATGGGGTGGTTGGAGCGGGGAGGTTACCGAATTGGTATTCGTTCGGATTCAGGCGGTTATTTTTATTATGCCCATTTGGATACATATGCTCCCGAGCTTACGCCAGGTGATTCGGTGATTGCAGGTCAGCTTATTGGTTTTATGGGAGATTCAGGCTATGGCTCTGAAGGTACTATAGGACAATTCGATGTCCATCTTCATCTGGGAATATATGTACATTCAGACGATGCTGAAATAAGTGTAAATCCTTATTGGATATTGAAGATTCTGGAGTATAATAGAACGGAGCTTGTACATTAAGATATTACTTATCTTTATGCGAAAAATAAAACGTTTTGTAACTTTAGCAAATTATACAGTAATTCTATAAAATTCATGGAAATTCTATAGTGATCTATAGTATAATAAGTACTATTGATGTGTTATTCTAAGCATATGTAGTTTTTATTATCAAACCATTTTAATGTTTGTATGAATTCATTTTAGTAATAATCATAAGATTAGCTTAGAAGGATGTTTATTATATGGAAGTATATTTGGATAATTCAGCAACAACTAAGATAAGCGATGGAGCCAGGGATATAATGCTAAAGGTATTGTATGAGGATTATGGCAATCCTTCCTCCATGCATATGATGGGAGTAATAGCTGAAAGATATATGAAAGAGTCAGCACAGCAGATAGCAGATTGTCTTAAGGTGGATCCAAAGGAAATCATATTCACCTCAGGAGGGACAGAAGCTAATAACCTGGCACTCATAGGTACAGCCATGGCTTATCGGAGGCTGGGAAGACATATAATTACCAGCAGAATTGAGCACCCCTCAGTACACCAACCGCTACTTTTTCTTGAAGAAAATGATTATAGGCTTGATTTTATTCCTGTAGATAAAAGCGGTAAGATTATTAAGGATAAGCTGTATGCTTTAATTAAAGAAGATACCCTGATAGTATCCCTAATGTATGTTAATAATGAGATAGGCACTGTTCAGGATATAGAGGAAATAGCAAAAGAAATAAAAACTATAAAAAATGATATAATCCTTCATGTCGATGCTGTCCAAGCCTTTGGCAAATATAGAATATATCCTAAGAGAATAGGTATAGATCTTCTGTCCATAAGCGGACACAAGATCCATGGACCTAAGGGCATAGGTGCCTTGTATGTAAGCGATAGTATACGGCTAAAGCCGATACTTTTCGGGGGAGGCCACCAAAGAGGACTACGATCGGGAACGGAGAATGTACCAGCCATAGCTGGCCTGGGACAGGCGGTTACAGAGCTTTATAGAGACTTTGAGCAAAAAAACAATAGAATGTATGAACTTAAGCAAATATTTATTAGAGAAATCAGTAAGCTAGAGGGTGTAATAATAAATGGACTTCCTACGGAATGTACCGAGGACTTTTCGTTGGAGCATATAAAAAAGACTGCACCGCATATAATATCGGTAAGCTTTAAGGGGGTTCGAAGTGAAGTGCTTCTTCATGCCTTGGAGGAACGGGGTATATATGTTTCAACAGGCTCGGCCTGTAGCTCCCGTCATCCTAAGCCTAGTGCTACTCTTAGTGCAATAGGAATTCCTATGGATCTAATGGGCTCCACCTTAAGAATTTCTTTGTCTGAAAGAACTACCAAGGAAGAGATAGATTATACCATAGAGCAGATTAAGGATATATTGCCTAATTTAAGAAGATTTACCAGAAGATAAGTAAAGAAGGAAAGGTCAAGGTACAAGATGTTTAAGGCATTTTTAATAAAATATGCAGAAATCGGACTGAAAGGAAACAACCGTTATCTATTCGAAAATGCACTTCGTGATAGAATTGCAGGAGTTCTAAAACCTCTGGGCAAATATAGTGTATCCAAGGAACAGGGAAGGGTATTTATTGAATGTCCCAAAGATTATGATTATGAGGAGACAGTTGAAGCCTTGCAAAGGGTGTTTGGTGTATCTTCCATATGTCCTGTTGCAGTTATTGATGATTCGGATTGGGATACCTTAACAAAAGGTGTTGGGGACTATGTGGATGCCATGTATCCTGATAAGAATATTACTTTTAAGGTTATGGCAAAGCGTGCCGACAAGAATTATCATTTAACTTCTCCTGAAATCTGTAAGGAGATGGGTGCTTATCTGCTTAGAAGATTTTCTGAGCTTAAGGTAGATGTTCACGAACCCGAGGTACGCATCACTGTTGAGGTTCGATCAAAGTCCTATGTTTACTCTATAGTTATTCCCGGTCCCGGTGGTATGCCCGTAGGTACCAACGGAAAGGCTATGCTTCTCTTATCCGGTGGAATCGACAGTCCGGTAGCAGGATATATGATATCAAAAAGAGGCGTATCCATGGCCGCTGTATACTTTCATGCACCCCCTTATACCAGTGAAAGGGCTAAGCAGAAGGTAGTGGATTTGGCGAAGAGAATATCAAGGTATACAGGTAAGATGAAGCTATATGTGGTGAACTTTACGGATATACAGTTGGATATCTATGAGAAATGTCCCCATGACGAGCTTACGATTATAATGCGTAGATATATGATGCGAATTGCGGAAAAGCTGGCTGAAGAAGAGAACTGTCTGGGCCTTATAACAGGTGAAAGCATCGGACAAGTGGCCAGTCAGACCATGCATAGTCTGGCATCAACCAATGAGGTGTGCTCCATGCCGGTATATAGGCCGCTAGTTGCATTCGACAAGAAGGATATAGTCGACATTGCCAAAAAGATAGATACCTATGACACCTCAATATTGCCATATGAGGATTGCTGTACAATATTTGTAGCTAAGCATCCTGTTACCAAACCTAATCTAAAAACAATACGTAACTCAGAAAGAAGACTGGAGGAAAGTATTGATGAGATGTTAGATATGGCTATTAAAACTGCTGAGGTAATCAATATAGATTAGTTTGTAAATGTAAAATGAGCTGCCTATCGGCAGCAAAAGAGCTACCTATCGGTAGCTCTGGGTAATAAGTAATTTGATATTAATTAGTCAACGATATATGGTTTCAGAATAGAAAGAACCTCATCAAGATTCTCCTCTCCATGGATGTTTAAATCAATAGTCTTTGATAAATCAAGACTGAAAATACCCATAATGGATTTTGCATCTATAACATATCTGCCTGAAACCAAATCAAAATCGGAATCAAATTTTGTAACATCATTAACGAAAGCTTTTACCTTATCAATTGAATTTAAAGATATCTTTACTGTCTTCATAGAAATACGCCTCCTTTTATATCGATATATGTATATACTATATTTTAACAAAATAAAAGTCAATATACAAAGTATATAAAAAAACTAGGAAAAGTTGTATAGGTAGTTAAAGATTGACGGTTTAACGGTACCAGGTACCGTGCCTGACACCGTGCCTGACACCGTGCCTGGCACCGTGCCTGGCACCGAAGGGCTAGAGAAAGGATTTAAGAAATGAATAAAAGAGCGGCATTTTTAACTCTCGGCTGTAAGGTGAATTCCTATGAGACGGAGGCAATAAGGGGAATGTTTGAGGCTTCAGGCTATGAGGTTGTGGATTTTAAGGCTCTTGCCGATGTATATATAGTAAATACCTGTACGGTAACAAACATTGCTGATAGAAAATCTAGGCAGATGCTGCATCAGGCTAAAAAAAGAAATCCTCAAGCAATAATTATAGCTGTTGGTTGCTATGTTCAGGCGGCTGAAGAGGAATTACTTAAGGACAGCAGTGTGGATCTGGTGGTAGGCAACAACAGAAAATCAGAAATTGTAAAGCTTGTAGAAAACTTCAGAGCACAAAAGGATATCAATACCAATATGGTAGTTGATATAAGTGCTGAAAAGGATTTCGAAGAGTTGTCTATTATATCAACCATGGAAAAGACCAGGGCATTTATTAAGATACAGGATGGTTGCAACAGGTTTTGTTCCTATTGCATAATTCCCTATGTTAGAGGTAGAGTAAGGTCTAGGGACGAACATGATATCTTAGATGAGATAACTAAGCTTTCTGAAGCTGGTTATAAGGAAATAGTATTGACAGGAATCCATATATCATCCTATGGTACAGATAGAATGGCTAATAAAAATGATGTATTTAAGCTTATGCCCTTGGCTTCATTAATCAAGGCTATCGGAAGAATACCAGGAATTGAAAGAATTAGGCTTGGCTCCTTGGAACCTCGTATTATAACCGAGGAATTCGTGAATGAGATAGCAAAGGTAAAGCAGTTTTGCCCTCATTTTCATTTGTCTTTACAAAGCGGCAGTAATTCGGTGCTAAAGCGTATGAACCGTAAATATTCGGCAGAGGAATATGAAGAGAAGGTGCAGTTACTTAGAGAATATTTTGAGAATCCCGCATTCACAACCGATATCATAGTAGGATTTCCTGGCGAAACTGATAAAGAGTTTGAGGAAACACTAGAATTTGTACAAAGGATCGGTTTTTCAGCTATTCATGTATTTAAATATTCAAAAAGAGCTGGCACAAAGGCCGCCGAGATGGCAGACCAGATTCCTGAGGATATTAAGAATCAGAGAAGTAATTTGCTGACTTCTCTTGCAAAGCAGATGTCTAAGGATTATAAGGCATTGTTTATGGGTAGAATAGAGAAAATACTTATTGAAGAGGAAGCAAGTATTGAAGGTAAAAGATATCAGGTAGGTCATAATGAAAGATATCTAAAGCTTGCGGTTGACACTGGAAAAGATATGATTAATGATATTATACAAGTTAATCAGATTATCGAGGTTACGATAAAGAAAAACTTGAATGATGAAATATTACTATGTGAAATACCATAAAAAACTAATCTTCTTTATGGCTTATACCAAATTTAGTATAGCGAAAAATAATGTAATTGAATTTTTTACATATATATATTAATATAATAGATAAGAAGGAAGATTAGTTAACAGGATCAGTAACCCTAACGGGGAAGGAAGTGTTATGATGCGAAAGGTTAACAACACACAGTATTTTAAAGTGCATAAGGATACGGAAACAATTGTATCTGATGTAATTCGTCAAGTATATGCTGCATTATCTGAAAAGGGATATAATCCCGTAAATCAGATTGTCGGATATGTAATGTCTGGTGACCCGACATACATAACAAGCCATAAAGGTGCCAGAAGCCTGATTATGAGGGTTGAGCGGGATGAGATTATTGAAGAATTATTAAGATATTATATTGATAAGGAATTCAATTAAGTATTATTTGAGATTAAGGGAGAAGATATATGAGAATTATGGGACTTGACTATGGTTCCGTAACTGTAGGAGTAGCCATAAGCGATCCTCTTTTATTAACCGCCCAAGGGATTGAGGTCATTCATAGAAAACAAGAGAATAAGCTTAGGAGAACCTTAGCTCGAATCGATGAACTTATCAAAGAATACCAGGTAACCAAAATTGTTGTGGGTTATCCTAAGCATATGAATAATTCCATTGGAGAAAGGGCAACAAAATCCGAAGAATTTGCAGATATCCTTCATAATAGGACTAAACTTGAAGTAATTCTTTGGGACGAGCGACTGACAACCATCGCGGCAAGCCATGTTCTTTCAGAAGGTGGATTAAATTACAAACAGAAAGCGCTTGTTATTGATAAGATCGCTGCGGTTTTTATTCTTCAGGGATATTTGGACAAACTATATAATACTACTAATAAGAATATTAATGAATAAAGATCAGGCATTAGCTGATTTGAATTTGGAAAGGTTTGAGATTTTATGGACAACAGACCGGATGAAATTACTTTTACTACGGATGATAATGAGGAAGTCGTATTTCAGGTAATAGAACAGACCAGGCTTGGTGGTGTGGATTATCTTTTGGTGTGTACAAGAGACGGGGATGAGGAAGAAGCCCTCATTCTTAAGGATGTTTCCAAGGATACGGATATGGAAGCAATATATGATATTGTAGATGATGACATGGAGCTTGCTATGGCATCAGAGATTTTTAGTGAATTATTAGATGATATAGAACTTTATTAAATGCATTGATATAAATAATTAGATGAAATTGGTGATGATATGCCTAATAATCAGGAACAGTTCAAGGTTTTACTTAGGACGAACGGGCTTAAGGTAACAAATCAAAGAATAGCGATTTTGGAAGTGCTGAACAATCGGCCGGGCAAACACCTGACAGCAGAGGAAATCTATGATTATGTCAGAAAAGAATACCCGGATATTGGTTTGGCAACTGTTTATCGGACAATTCAATTGTTATCGGAATTAAACCTCATTGATAAACTCAATTTGGATGATGGGTATGTTAGATATGAAATTGGCGCTAAGAACCAAGAAGATAGCAGCCACCATCATCATCATTTGATATGCCTTGAATGTGGAAATATTTATGCTTTTCAAGATGATCTGCTTGAGAATCTGGAGAATCGAATTAAGGAGACTCTGGGATTCGAGGTGTTGGATCATGAGGTCAAGCTTTACGGGCACTGCAAAGAATGCGTAAATCAGGAAGGCGAAGCAATCTAATTCATATATCATGCACTTAGATAATGGATATACATACATAAAACCATTGGAGGTGCAAGTTTGAAAGAAAAAGAAACAACAGCAGTATTAAATGAAAGAAGACCGGAAGGTATAAGAAGATATAAGAATACTGCAGGCTCAGCTAAAGAAGTGACTATTAGCAGAAAGAGCAAGAATGCAACACAGAATAATACAGTTAACAATAACACTAACAGTAAGGAGAAAGTAATTATAACAGGAAAGAATAACAGGAAAGAACAGACCAAGGTAGTTAGCAAGAATAATAAAAAGGATCAGGAAACTACAGTTACAAATGGTCAAAAAGAACAGGAACCAGTCACAAACAGAAGATCCAAAAAGAGTTTAGCCAATTTAATGAGTACCAATAAACAGGCAGAAAAGAACGGTTATACAAATCTAGAAGGTTTAAAGATTATTCCGCTAGGCGGACTTGAGAAAATAGGTATGAACATTACTGCAATAGAATATGAGGATACAATCCTTGTAATTGATTGCGGACTATCCTTTCCTGAGGATGAGATGCTGGGAATAGATTTTATTATTCCTGATGTGACTTATCTTAAGGAAAATATCGAAAAGGTTAAAGGCTTTGTTATAACCCATGGTCATGAGGACCATATAGGTGCATTACCATATATTTTAAAAGAAATAAATGTACCGGTATATGCTACAAAATTAACTGTAGCAATCATTGAAAACAAGCTCAAAGAGCATAATTTATTAAAAACAACTAAACGTAAGGTGATAAAATACGGTCAATCTATTAATCTCGGTTGCTTTAGGATTGAGTTTATTAGAACTAATCACAGTATCGCAGATGCGGCAGCCTTAGCAATATTTACACCGGCGGGAATTATATTTCATACCGGAGACTTTAAGGTTGACTTTACACCGGTATTCGGTTCACCAATAGATCTTCAAAGAATAGGTGAGATTGGTAAGAAGGGTGTACTGGCTCTTATGTGTGACAGTACGAATGCAGAGCGACCCGGATACACCATGTCGGAAAGCTCTGTCGGAAAAACCTTCGATAGTATTTTCACAGATTATAATAAACAGAGAATAATTGTGGCTACCTTTGCTTCGAACGTGGATCGTGTTCAACAGATCATAAATTCCGCAGTTAAATATGGAAGAAAAGTAGTAATCGAAGGTCGCAGTATGGTTAACATAGTTACCACTGCTTCCGAAATTGGATATATTAATATACCTGATAATGTCTTAATTGATATAGAGCAAATGAAGAATTATACCGATGACCAGATTGTGATGATTACAACAGGAAGCCAGGGTGAAACAATGGCTGCTCTATCCAGAATGGCTGCTTCTATTCACAGAAAAGTGTTCATTAAGCCCGGTGATGTGGTTATACTTAGCTCCACACCGATCCCCGGTAATGAGAAGTCAGTATCAAGAGTTATCAATGAACTGTCCATGAAGGGTGCAAAGGTAATATATCAGGATACCCACGTATCAGGTCATGCCTGCCAGGAGGAAATCAAGCTAATTTATGCTTTGACTAAACCCAAATATGCAATACCTGTCCATGGAGAGTACAGACATCTAATTCGCCATGCGGAGATAGCTCAGCTCATGGGTGTTCCAAAGGATAATATATTCTTATTATCTTCAGGAGATGTCCTTACCATTACAGAGGATAAGGCAGCAGTCACTGATGAGGTTACTGCACAGGGTATCTTAGTGGATGGCCTCGGTGTCGGCGATGTAGGAAATATAGTACTTCGTGATCGTCAGTTGCTTTCTGAAAATGGACTAATTATCGTAGTAATGTCTCTTGAAAAAGGCAGCAATCAGGTTATATCAGGGCCGGATATTGTATCTAGAGGATTTGTATATGTAAGGGAATCAGAAAATCTGATGGATGAAGCCAGAGAGGTTGTAGAAAAGGCATTAGATAAGTGTCTTACTAAACCTTTCACCGATTGGAATAAAATAAAGATGGAGATTAAGGATTCTTTAAACGATTATATCTGGAAGAAAACCAAGAGGAATCCTATGATACTTCCGATTATTATGGAAGTTTAAATTCCGCGAATAAGCGGATTAGTCTATGAAATTAAGGAGTGCAATAATATGTCCTCATCAACATCAATGAAAATAACCTTAAAAATATCAAGCTTTATTCTTAGATTACTATTGAATATTATAT
>SHOH01000209.1 GCA_004294845.1 Anaerolineaceae bacterium | reverse complement strand
CAAATCTCGTTAAGGAAGCTCTTCCTCATAAGCAAATTATTATTAATTTTGTAAGCCCAAGCATCGGCTCCCACTCCGGACCCGGAGCGATCGGTCTATGCTTTGCTGGAGAAAGAAGATAATTTATAATTAGGATTATGTTATATGAAACCGGAAGAAATGCATACATAATTCTTCCGGTTTTCTGTGTTCTTCTTTTATTTTATATCTAAATCAATCCAATCGGCACTATAAGATTATCTTTATCAAAGGCACCTAATTTCTCAGCCATACAAAGTACTGCACCTATTCCCCTTTCCAAAGGTGACTTTTCTATCACCTTGAACACATTTAACAGCCTTTTATCTGGTATAGTTGTCTTCTTTATCTCAATTGGATGCAGTTTTCCATCCCCTTCTATAATCAGATCAATTTCTTTAGTGTCTTTATCTCTATAATAGTAAATAAATGCTTCCTTGCCTACGTTATGATAGCTTTTTAATATCTCGCTAACCGCATAATTTTCAAGTAATGCACCATTCATAGCTCCAGTCATAGCTGTCTCTGAGCTACTCCATTTTGTGAGATAACATACCAGCCCTGTATCATAAAAATATAGTTTTGGTGTCTTTACAGTACGCTTTAATACATTGTTAGAATAAGGGTGCAGGAAAAAAATAATGCCCAATGTTTCTAATATCTTTAACCAATTTTTCGCTGTACCTTGATCAATCTCACAATCATCAGCAATTCCCTTATAGTTTAACATTTGAGATGTTCTAGCAGCAACTGCAGTAATGAAGTTCATAAATTTTAATGATTCAATCGTTCCGGTCAAATTTTTAACGTCTCTCTCCAGATATGTTCCGATATAACTCGAATAAAAAATACTGTTATCTGAGTATTTTCCGCTAACAAGTGCAGGCATTCCACCCCGAAATAATCGTTTATATATTTCTGGAGTAGACACTGAGGATATCGTATCCTGCCTTTTTACCAATTTATCAAAATCAACTATAAACTCTCCTCGTAAACCACCATGAATTTCTTGTTGTGATAGTGGAGGAAGATGTAACAATGCTACGCGTCCTGCCAAAGATTCCTGAACTCCATCCATTAGCTTAAATAACTGCGAACCAGTCAACCAAAAATCTCCCGCTTTATTGGATTTATCAATATGAATTTTGATGTAAGAAAATAACTCAGGAGCATATTGCACCTCATCGATAAATATTGGAGGCTTATAAAGCTGCAAAAACATGGCTGGATCTGTCTTGGCTAAGTTTCTATCGTTTAAATCATCTAGTGTAACATAGGTACGATAACCTTCCTCGGCTACCATAAGTCTTTTCAACATAGTTGTTTTTCCTACTTGCCTCGGACCTGTTACTAAGATTACAGGATATTGGTTATTAAGATTCAGGAATATCTCTTCCATATTTCTATTAATATAGTCCATAACAATCCTCCTGTTCTCGGCTAAAGTTCGGTTCATATCTATTATAGCCGTAAATATGAAATTTAACAATATTTATTTATTATAACTAGGCCATAACTAGGCTACCGGCAGAAGATATAAAAAGCATCATAAAGTTAATATGCAAAAACGATCAAAAGCATGGGGTGCTTAGTATTCCACCATACAAAATAAGGCACCTAGCCTAAACTGAGTGCCTCTTGATAAGCTCCCCATGGGACTCGAACCCACGACCTACGCATTACGAATGCGTTGCTCTACCAACTGAGCTAGGGAAGCAAACTACGAGTGCCATGCTTCGCAAGCACTCTTATGTTAGCAAAACGATAGCAAATCTTTTGATTTGCTATCGTCAATTCTATTACAAACTACATAAAATATCAAGAGGATAAATTAATAATAGTGTATACTTATTTCTCTTCTTATTTCTGGTCTATTTTTGATTTTCTTTAAACCAATCATAAACAATATTAAAATCCATTTCACCATGTCCTCTGTTTACCATAGCCTGATAGATCTGTGAAACCAAATTCGATATAGGCGTGAAGCCATTCAACTCATTAGCAGTATCTTTAAATATTCCTACATCCTTATTCATAAGGCCAAGCTTAAAGCTTGCGGTATAATCGCCGGGAATATGGCGGGTTGGCATATAATTATTAAATACAAAGCTGCTGCCACTACTATCCTTAATTACATCATACATAATATTGTCATCTACACCAAGCTGTCTTGATATGTTTAGAACCTCACATACAATAGCCGTATTAGCTGCACCCAGCATCTGATTTAGCATTTTTATATTAGAAGCAGAACCTACATCACCAGTGTGAATAAGCTTCTTGCCCATTGCAGATAAAACCTCTGTCATATTGTCAAATAGTTCTTTCTCACATCCAACCATAATAGTAAGCGTACCTGCCTCTGCGCCTGGAACACCACCGCTTACGGGAGCATCTGCGAACTTAATATTTCTTGAATTATCGGCAATATCCTTAGCTACCATCTGTTTAGTACTACCTTTTGCAGAAGTCATATCAATGCATATAAGACCGTCTTTCGCATTGTTTAAAATTCCACCCTCTGATAAATACACTTCTATAATTTCCTTATCAGCAGGTACGATTGTAATAAGAACATCTGACCTTGATGCCATCTCCTTGAAACTAGAAACCTTAGTTCCACCTGCATCCAAAACCTTTTGTTCACTTTCCTCATTACTGGAGCAGACAAGCACCTCATACCCGGCTTTGCAAAGATGAAGAGCCATAGGTAGCCCCATGCTCCCCAGTCCTATAA
>SHOH01000069.1 GCA_004294845.1 Anaerolineaceae bacterium | reverse complement strand
GTTACAAAAGTATTATACTATACCTTAATATGAAATGCATGTGGTAGTTTTTTCAAATTCTCACGCATAAGCAGATTAGTCCAAGATAATCGGTAAGAATATTCAGAGCTGCTTTAGAAAGAATGGCATACCCATCGCGCTAGCGATTTGCTACAATTAAGAAATGCTAGCTTTACAAAGTAATAGGTAATCTTTATAATAAATAGAGGAAATAAAAAGGGAGAAAACAAAGGTATAGTTGATATAGAGGGAATTAGGGCAGGTTGGATGTTGGTATGAAAGTGAACTCCATGCTGGATTATAATTCGAACATGGTAAATGATTATGTAGATAAGAAAATGATATATTAGTTTTATATATGAGGTGGGATAAATGGATTATTCAAAATATAATAGAGAGCGACTTATAGAAATTATTGATGAACTTCTGATGTTAAACAAAGAACTCCTTAATGAAAAAATACAAGCTGATAAGCTTGAATTTGCTTGGTCAGGAAGCTTGGGCCACTGGTATTTAAACCTGAAAACTAAATCCGTAGTCTTTAATCCTTTAAAAATACAGGCATTGGGTTATTCAATGGAGGAATTACCGGAACGAATCACATATGATTTTTTTACTGACAAGTTGCATCCTGAAGACTACCAGAGGACAATGGGTGCCATGAGAAGTCATATGGAAGGCAAGACGAGTGTGTATGAGTGTGAATATCGTATACAAGCTAAAGATGGCAGGTATATGTGGTTTTATGACCGTGGTAAAATCACTCAAAGAGATGCAAGTGGAAAGCCAGAGTTTGTAGCTGGAATAGTATTTGATATAACCGAAAAAAAAGAAATAGAGCAGAAGTTGATACATAAGAATGAACTTTTAGAAATACAATCTATCACTGATGCCTTAACAGGGGTTCGTAACCGAAGAGCAATAATGGAAGAGTTAGAGATGAGAGTTAATCAAGCATTGGTTTGTCACTCTCCTCTCTCAATCGTTCTTATGGATATCGATCATTTTAAGAAAATAAATGACGATAACGGACACCAGTATGGAGATATGGTCCTTAAGATAGTTGCAACTACCATTTCGGAATTAATAAGGGATATAGATTCTGTGGGCAGATATGGCGGTGAAGAATTTCTGGTTGTTTTGCCTAATACAGATAGACCAAAAGCAATATTTGTTGCAGAACGAATCAGAGAAGCTGTAGAGCGTATAGATTTATCCCGAAAGAATTGTGTGACAATCAGCGGAGGTGTAGCTGTTTTAAGTGAAGAGACTAGTGCAGAACTAATAAGCAAAGCTGATATGAAATTATATGAAGCAAAGAACGATGGTCGGAACAGGATTAAAGCGTAAATTAGATATCTGTCGGAGGATTAAGAAGATAATACTACTTTGGAGGTTATTATGGCACTGGATGGAATTGTAATTGCAAATGTAGTACATGAATTGAAGAATTCCCTACTTGGAGGAAGGATTAATAAGATTGCTCAACCAGAGAAAGATGAGCTCTTGATAACAATAAAGGGACAGGATAGAGAGGTATATAAATTATTGCTTAGTGCAGGTGCCGGGATGCCATTGGTATATCTTACAGATAGTACAAAACCCAGCCCCATAACAGCTCCGAATTTTTGTATGCTGCTTCGTAAGCACCTAAATAACGGAAAAATTCTTGATGTTACCCAGCCGGGCCTTGAAAGGATTGTGTCTATAAAGATTGAACACATGGATGAGCTCGGTGATTTGGGGATAAAGCATCTCATCATTGAACTTATGGGCAAGCATAGCAATATTATCTTCTGTGATGATACTATGACTATTCTTGACAGCATTAAGCGAGTCAACCAATTTATGAGCTCGGTTCGTGAGGTCCTTCCCGGAAGGGATTACTTCATTCCTGAAACCACCAATAAGCTTGACCCACTTACTATTGACTATACTTCCTTTAGAGAAAATATATTGAGTAAAGCACTGCCCATCGGTAAAGCAATATATACCGGACTTACAGGTATTAGTCCCCTAATGGCAAATGAAATCTGCCATAGGTCCTCTATCGATTCGGGAGAATCAACCGCTACACTTAATGAAGATACCAGCCTACATCTCTATCGTAATTTTGATAGAGTTATGCAGCTAGTAAAGGATAAGGAGTTTTCTCCTAATATAGTTATAGGGGATAAAGGCCCTATTGAATTTTCAAGTATTTCTCTTACTTGTTACTCAGGCCATGAAGTAAAAAACCTCCCATCGGCATCTTCTATGCTGGAAACTTACTATTCAACCAAAAATGCCACTTCAAGAATGCATCAAAAATCTGCCGATCTACGTAAGTTGGTGGCAAATGCCATCGAACGCTCTACCAAAAAATATGATTTACAGATAAAGCAGCTAAAGGATACTGATAAGAGAGATAAGTATAAGGTATACGGTGATCTTATAACTACTTATGGTTATGGATTGGAGCAAGGTGCAAAAGAGCTGATAGCTGAAAATTATTACAATAATAATGAGGAAATCAGAATTCCTCTTGATCCAGTATTAGCACCTATGGAAAATGCCAAACGGTACTTTGAAAAATACAATAAGCAGAAGCGGACATATGAGGCATTAACCTCCTTGATTAAAGAAACTATGGATGAAATCGAGCATCTGGAATCCATCAGGACTTCCTTGGAAATCGCCACAGATGAGCATGATTTGACCGAATTAAAGCGGGAGCTTATGGAATTTGGATATATCAAAAAGAAATTCATCGTAAAAAAGTCCAGAGCAAAGGGGAAACCAGCCGGTAAGAACGCCAAAAGTAGTCCCTTCCATTATATTTCCTCTGACGGTTATCATATGTATGTAGGGAAAAATAATTATCAGAATGATGAGCTTACCTTTAAGCTGGCAGACGGGAATGACTGGTGGTTTCATGCCAAGAATCTTCCCGGTTCCCATGTAATAGTAAAATCCGGTGATAATGACATGCCTGACAGAACCTTTGAGGAAGCCGCAAGACTTGCAGCCTACTATAGCGGAGCTAAGGAAGCAGACAAGGTTGAAATAGATTATACCCAGCGAAAGAATATCAAAAAACCAAATGGCAAGGCACCGGGTTTTGTTATATATAATACCAACTATTCAATGGTAGTCGATAGAGATATAAAAGATATTAAAAAGAATGAAGACTAAAAGGAGGATAATAAATATGATTACTGCTGACTTTCATGTGCATTCCAATTTTTCTAGTGATTGCAAGGCTTCTATGGAGGAAATGATTAATCAAGGAATTAGACAGGGGCTAAAAACCTTATGCTTTACTGATCATATGGATTTTGACTATCCTAGTATATATAGCTATTCTTTTGGTATGGAAATAGAGGATTATCTGAAAGAGCTTCGGCTTATGAAGGAAAAATACGAATCACAAATTGAGATTCTCACAGGAATTGAGCTTGGGATACAACCCCATGTAACAAATCAAATGGAGACCCTTATTAACAAATATCCTTTTGATTTTATTATTGGTTCTGTCCATGTAGTAGACAAGGTTGATCCCTATTATCCAGAGTACTGGGAGAAAAGATCTGAGGAGGAAGGCATTCTTAGATGGTTTGAAGCTATGAATGAAGGCTATAAAAGCTTTCAGGGTTTTCATGTATGCGGACATATCGATTACATAGTCCGTTATGCACCAAGCAGTAAGGTCAAATATAATGAATACTCTTACGCTTTTTATTCTGATGTCCTGGATGAGATACTGAAAACTCTTTTGAAATATGGGAAAGGTATCGAAGTAAATAGCTCAGGATTCAAATACGGCCTTGGGCATCCTCATCCCAAGACCGAGATTTTAGAACGATATAAAGAGCTGGGCGGCGAAATTATCACCATTGGTTCCGATGCTCACCAACCTGAACACCTTTGCTACGACTTTGATCTGGTGGCAAGTCTCCTAAAAGAAATAGGCTACCGCTACTACACCATCTTCAAAGAAGGCAAGCCTATCATGGAGAGACTATAATTATAATTAATATTTTATAGTCCCGCCCCCAATAACATAATCATCCTTATAGAAGACTGCTGCTTGTCCGGGGGTGACCGCCCTTTGAGGTTCATCAAATTCACATAGGATTTCATCCGCTGCTGTCCTTCTAAGGGTACAAGGTGCCCCCTTATGACTGTAGCGGATTTTAGCATTAACAACCATTTTATCTTCAAGATCCTCGATGGCCATGAAGTTCAGGTTATTAACATAGAAGCGATCAGTAAATACATCTCCTGCATCTCCTAATACAACTTCATTGGTTTTCGGATTAAGCTTCATAACGAATACAGGCCTACCCAAGGCAATATTTAATCCTTTCCTTTGGCCTATGGTATAATGTGCCAACCCCTGATGTTCTCCTAGGATGTTTCCACTGCAATCAACAAAGTTACCCGGAGTAAATCCATATCCCGCACTCTCCATATTCCTCATATAGAGTGCTCGCTTCTCTTCTATGATACTTTTGTTGTCTTCATCCTCCAGATATTCCTTAATAAAACTCGCATAATCATTATTTGCAACAAAGCATATCTCCTGGCTGTCTGGCTTATTAGCAACAGGAAGATTTAATTCATTTGCAATAGCTCTAATCTCATCCTTAGAATAAGCTCCAACTGGCATAAGTGTATGCGCTAGCTGGTACTGTGTCAGATTATATAAAGCATAGGTTTGATCCTTTGCCCTTGTCACGGAATTCTTAATGGCATATCTACCGTTGCTAAGTCTCGCTATGGAGGCATAATGGCCTGTGGCAATATATGAAGCACCGATAGATAAGGATCTTGCAAGAAGTGCTTCCCACTTAACAAATCTATTACATGCGATACAGGGATTCGGGGTTCTGGCCATAACATATTCGGATACAAAATAATCTATGACACTCTCCTTGAATTCCTTTTTGAAATTCATAACATAGTGTGGAATACCTAAGACAGAGGCAACTCGTCTGGAATCTTCTACTGCCCCCAGACCACAGCAGCCACCGCTTTCAGATATGGAGCATATATCTTCATCCTGCCAAATCTGCATAGTAACGCCTATTACATCATATCCCTGTTCTTTTAAAAGGTATGCCGCTACAGAGGAATCCACTCCTCCTGACATTCCAACTACTACTTTCTGCATTGGTATCTCCAATCTAGAACACTAATAACTTATCTTGTCCCTTTCCTCTTCTTCCTCATGAATATCGGACTTGGGCTTTTCTAAGCCATCTATTTGTATTCCCTTTTTCTCTGCATAATCCCATAAGGCTGCATGTATTGCTTCTTCTGCAAGTAGAGAGCAATGAACCTTTACGGGTGGCAAACCATCAAGGGCTTCCATAACTGCTTTATTTGTAACCTTTAGAGCATCTTCTACAGTCTTTCCCTTTACCAGTTCTGTGGCAATGCTGCTGGTTGCAACCGCAGCTCCGCATCCAAAGGTCTTGAATTTCACATCTTGAATTATACCATTCTCATCTATATCTAGGTACATTCTCATAATATCTCCGCATTTGGCATTTCCTACAGTGCCAACACCGCTTGGATTTTCGATTTCTCCCATATTTCTCGGATTCGAAAAATGATCCATAACTTTTTTAGTATACATAATAATTCCTCCATTTATCTGATAGTATTGGTATAACCAATATTATTTATCTTCTACGTACAAAATCCTCATATAAAGGTGACATGTTCCTTAGTTTCTCTACAGTCTCCTTGATTTTATCAACCGTATAATCAATTTCCTCAATTGTATTCTCTTCACTTAAGGTAAGCCTCAGCGATCCATGAGCTATTTCATGAGGCAGACCGATTGATAAGAGGACATGGGAAGGGTCTAAAGAACCGGATGTGCAAGCCGAACCGCTGGAAGCACAAATATTGTTCATATCCAGCATAATAAGCAGAGATTCTCCTTCTATAAACTGAAAGCTAAAGTTAGCATTGTTAGGAAGTCTCTTAGTTCTATGACCGTTAAGCCTGGTATAAGGTATCTCGGAAAGCACTCGCTTTATCAAATATTCGCGAAGCTCTGTCTCCTTCTTGGTTCTTTCCTTCATGGTTGATATGGCAAGTTCCACCGCTTTTCCAAAGCCAACAGCAAAGGGAACATTTTCAGTTCCTGCCCGTCTGCCCCTTTCCTGAGCCCCACCATGTATAAAGGAACGAATCTTTATTCCTTTTCTTATATATAAGAAACCAATACCTTTTGGCCCGTTAAGCTTATGAGCGCTGGCGCTAAGCATGTCTACTCCCAGCTCATCTACTTTAATATCTAACTGACCAAATGCCTGTACTGCATCTGTGTGGAATAAAATTTTGTTTTTCCTTGCAAGCTCTCCTATTTCCTTAATAGGTTGGATTGTCCCAATCTCATTATTAGCAAACATTATAGAAATTAGTATTGTTGTGGGACGAATAGCTTTCTCCAGTTGATCTAATTTGACTACACCGTTCTCGTCCACATCTATATAGGTTACTTCATAGCCCCTCTTCTGCAGATATTCACAGGTATGCAGGACTGCATGATGCTCTATATTAGAAGTTATGATATGCTTTCCTTTTTGCTGGTAAGCTTCTGCGGTTGCTATAAGTGCCCAATTATCAGCTTCTGTTCCTCCTCCGGTAAAATAGACCTCAGCACTCTCGGCACCAATAGCGTTAGCTATGGTTAGTCTCGCTTCATCAAGTGCCTTTTTATTCTGCGCGGCAAATTCATATACACTGGATGGATTACCATACAGCTCACTAAAGTAAGGGAGCATTACTTCTACGACCTCAGATTTTGTCTTTGTTGTAGCTGCATTATCAAGGTATATCTTCTTTTCCATGTGGTCATCTCCTAAATTATGATTTAATTTTATAAAGCTAATTAGACACTCACTAGCAAGTCTGCTTAGGTTGATTTATTTGTGTAATACCTGCTTCTGCTTGAACTCTCTTGCTTTCAGCCGCTAGGTCAGAGAGCATAATTCCATCCACTGCGTCATTTATACTATCACTTATACGCTTCCATACATATTTTGTTACACATAAATCTGAGTTGTTGCAGGGTGTGTCATTACTATTTAACTCATAGCAATCCACAGGACTTAGATCACCTTCCAAGGCACGCAGAATATCACCTACAGATATTTCCTCTGCAGGCATAGCAAGTACATATCCACCCTGCGCTCCACGGATTCCATTGACAATACCTGATTTCTTTAGCTTTGCTATAAGCTGCTCCAGATAGTTCATGGATATACCCTGTCTTTCGGCAATTTGACTTAAGGCTACTGCCTCATCATCAGCATTAACCGCTAGGTCAACTACCGCTCTTAGTCCATATCTTCCCTTTGTAGTTAATTTCATTATCTTCTCCATTCTGCTGATAGACTTCGGAAGCTAGGCTGCTACCCTTGTAACCAGTCTATGGGTTGTTTATATCCTACTGATTTAATTCCTATTAAAATACTCGGTATTAAATATATCATTTCAATTTAAAATTGTCAACAAATAATATGATAAAATATAATATTTATAAAGAATTAAAAGCACATATATATACCATGTCGGAAGTTATTCATAAGTTTATACTTGCTCAAATATATTTAATATAGAAACTTGACTGACGAGGTAAATAATGTGAAGGTTAAACAAGCCGCTATTGCTGGAAGTAGACATATTAGCAGAAGTAATATTTTTAAGGGAACACTAATTCTTACTCTGGCGGGATTTATAACCAGAGTTATTGGTTTTTTATATAAAATATTTTTATCAAAGGTTATGGGGGCTGAATGGTTAGGTATATATCAGCTGATATTTCCTGTCTATGGCATAGCATTCACTATTTATGCCACTGGAATTCAAACCGCCATATCCAGACTTGTTGCGGCTGAAATGGGAAAGAAAAATCACAAGAATATCGGAAGGATATTAGGGCTTGGTCTTCTTCTTTCCTTTTCTATGGCATTAGTACTGTCTCTACTTTTATACAGATTTTCAGATCTTATTGCACTTCGTTTCCTTTTGGAGCCAAGAAGTGCATCCTCACTTAGAATACTGGCCGTCGTATTCCCCTTCTGTGGTATAACCTCATCTATTAATGGTTACTATTATGGACTGAAAAGAGCCGGTGTACCGGCTTCAACTCAGTTGCTTGAGCAGATGATTCGCGTTATTGTTGTATATATTACAGCCGTTACCCTAGGAAAAGGTAACTTTCAGGTAACTTGTGAAATGGCTGTTCTTGGACTGGTTATCGGGGAAATTGCTTCAAGTCTATATAATTTCATATCATTATTTATTACAAAATCCCCAAAGGCTATGATATACCCTGGACCTGCTCCCAATGCCGGTACCCTAAAGAGAAAGGATATATTACGAAATATTCTGTCCTTAAGTATACCCCTATCGACCAATCGACTCCTTATAAATATCCTCCATAGTATAGAGGCTGTTCTTATACCAACCATGCTTCGCAGATCAGGACTTAGCATCGGTGAAGCATTAAGTACATATGGTACCTTAGTAGGAATGTCCATACCCTTTATAATGTTTCCGACAGCAGTAATAAATTCATTGGCGGTATTGCTTCTTCCTACGGTATCAGAAGCACAAGCCATGGATAATAATGACATGATAGGAAGGACAGCTTCAGTCTCTATCAAATACAGCTTAATCGTCGGTATCATGAGCACAGGTATATTTCTTTTGTTTGGCAAAAATCTTGGTATTAGCATATTTAATAGCGAGGAAGCAGGGTCTTATCTTATTATATTGGCTTGGATTTGTCCTCTTATATATATGGCGACCACCTTGGGAAGCATTATAAACGGTCTTGGAAAGGCTCATATTACCTTTATCAATTCTATTGCAGGAACCTTTGTCAAGATAATTCTTATTATTCTTTTGATACCACAAAAAGGTATAGGTGGATATCTTACAGCTCTGCTTGTCGGACAGCTTATTATAACTTTCATGGATACCTTTTATATTATACGCAATATTTATTTTCATTTTGATGCTGTAAACAGCTTATTAAAACCGGGAATAATAGTAGCCATGTCAGGCTTCATAATAAAAAAGATATATGAATATTTGCATAAAATAACGCAGATACATCAGGCAGTTTTTTTATTATCATTCTGCTTGTTGCTCTGCGTTGTATGCATAATATTATTTGTTATTACAGATACAATTTCAAAATCAGATTTTAAGTAGTTATTTTAAAGCCGAATTGTAGAGCATATAGTTATTCTTTCCCTTGCTCTTTACTTGATACAATGCTCTGTCTGCACATTGTATCAGTTGTTCATAATGAATACCATCATCTGGATATGTCGCTATACCTACACTGCCCGAGATAGAGATTTCACTATTATCATCTACATAGGTTGTGTTTAGGGCATCAATTAGCGTATCCGCTTTATCTTTAATGGCTTGATTATTCTCTATATAACCGATAAAAACCGCGAACTCGTCCCCGCCGATTCTACCTATTATCTCTCCCTCTGTAAATACATTTTTGATACTTCCTATTACATGGGTTAGAACCCTGTCTCCAAGAAGATGACCATGTGTGTCGTTAACCTTCTTAAAATCATCAAAATCGATGAACATCAATACATGCTTTCCATTCTTATTGCCATTGATGTATTTCTCGATTTTTTTTATGGTTACTTCTCTGTTATAGACTCCTGTTAATGGATCTCTGGTTGCTTTGTATTCTAGTGAATCCAATTCCCGCTTTTGATAATCAATATTAACCATCTTACCTATAACACGAATCGGCTTATTTTCTTCATCATAGATGGTCTTTCCCATTAGCTGACACCAGATATAATTATTATGGCGGTCTTTGACTCTACACTCTAGTTTTACGAAATCCTTACCCTTTTGTAAGGTACTACAGTACTCTAAAAAGATTCCGTAATCATCAGGATGAACGAAGTCCTTACGAATGTAACATTCCTTTACATAGTCGGATATAACCGGATATCTTCCAAACAGCTCTGAATATTTGTCAGTATATACCATTCTGTCATTATCAATATAATATTCAAACAGTACATCATGAGAAAGCTCAGAGGCAATCCTATAGCGCTCACTGTCCATTCTAAGCATCTCTTGCATTTTCTTTTGCTCGGTAATATCAACAATAACACCAGTAACTGATTTACTTCCATCCTTATTAAGGGAATAATTTCCGTTCATCAGGCAATTTATAACATTTCCGTCCTTTTTAACAAGGCGAATCTCCGTACTAATAGAGTCTCCTTCAACATTTTGAATTATTTCCAAGAAAGGTTCCTTATCCTTTGAAGAAATAAAATCTACCATATTACATTTGTTACTCACTTTGGCTTCTTTCTTACTATAGCCCAATAATTCGAAAAATCCTCTACTGGCATAGTAAATTCTACATGAATCCTCCGGTATAAAATGAACAAGACCTGCGTGGATACTGTTCGTAAGCTTGTTCAACTCAATTGCTGATTTTGCTATTTTCTTTTCATTTTCCAGCTTATTAAACAATAAAACAACCATTGCTATGATACTTAAGCACACAACCACAATAACGGATATTAACAACAGAGTCGAATTGTTATGTAAAAAAATATCCCACTTCATTCTACTATCCCCCACATCTAACTGACACAATGCGACTAATGACCTATTAGTTATAATATCATATTGAAGTTTTTATATCAATTGATTTACACTATTTTTTTACATCTATTTTTTTACACAGTATTGCATGATGTCCATTATAGTTCTTATACATAACAAAACCGCCCCCACTTTATTAGTAGGAGCATGTCATTAATAGCGGTATATTGCTCTTGAATTTCAAAAATCTTCGTTACTGTAGCCATGAATAGGTGTGACTAACGTGACTAAATACCAAGTACCCCCTTAAAGCTCATAAGGTATGACTTTGATTACTACCAACCCCAACTTATAATTCGTAAGGAGTGACTTGGTAGACATAGTAGTTGAGCCAGTTGGTATACATAATGTTGGCATGAGCTCTCCATATCAAATTTGGACGATTCTCTGAGACATCTGAAGGATAGTAGTTTACAGGAAGCTCTATATCCATTCCTTTCCCAATATCTCTTTTATATTCTTGATCAAGTGATACCCTGTCATACTCAGGATGCCCCATGATAAAGAACTGTTTGCCGTCCCCTGCCATTGTAATAAATACTCCTGCCTCATCAGATTCTGCCAGAATCATTAGCTCTTCATTATTTAAGATATCCTCCTTTAATACAGTTGTGTGCCTGGAATGAGGTGCATAAAAAACATCATCAAATCCACGGACAAAAGGAATTCTACGGTGAAGAACCCTATGCTCAAATATTCCGAACATTTTCTTTTCAAGCTGTCTTTTTTGAATTCCATAATGATAATACAATCCGGCTTGGGCACCCCAGCAAAGATGCAAGGTAGAAGTTACATGGGTTTTTGACCACTCCATAATATCGGTGAGCTCGTCCCAATAGGTTACATCCTCAAACTCCATCAGTTCCACAGGTGCGCCGGTAATGATAAGTCCGTCAAACTTACGGTTATATACATCCTTACATGTAAGATAGAATTGATCCAGATGACTGGTGGGTGTGTTCTTTCCTACATAAGTACCTGTCGTTAAAAATGTTATATCAACCTGTAGCGGTGTATTGGAAAGGCTACGTAGTATCTGCACCTCTGTATCTTCTTTATTAGGCATTAAATTTAAAATTGCAATCTGAAGTGGGCGAATATCCTGATGCATTGCCCTATTTTCATCCATTATAAATATATTCTCATCTTCTAAAACTTTTTTTGCAGGTAAATTACTCTGTACTTTAATTGGCATTAATCATCACCGACCTTTCAATATTACAAAACCTTCTGATTGTTTATTATTAATTCAAATTCCAGTTCAAGCTTATTAGCTGCCCTTTTACACAGGAGCATGCGATTAAGAAATATCTCAAAATAGTCCATAACCGGACTTATAGTAATATCTATTGTAAGCTCAAGTCTAAAAATAGCATTATTTATTATTTGTATTTTGGATTCTTCTACTGCATAATTCACTCTATCATGAATATCAAAGCTAGGAAGATCCAGATTACGTACACGGCTTCGTCTTACGTCCGTCTTATCAGCAAGAATTAGTGCCGCTGCAATTGCACTTACAGGCACTGCTGTTCCCTCATCATGGTTTCCTATGGCGGCAATCACCTTTGCATTTTCCTCAGGTGTCGCTCCAAGCTGATCAAGTATACGAAAAGCCATAAGAGCTCCGCTCTGTGCATGCTCCTCACGATTAACAATATTACCTATATCATGCAAATAACATGCTATCTGTGCCAGCTCCACATCTCTTTCGGAATAATTTAGAGTCTCAAGTATATATTTTGCGACTGAGGCGACCTTTGCAACATGTGCCAGACTGTGCTCCGTATACCCAAGTGCTGAGAGCGTCTTGTCAGCTTGCATTATATATGTTTTTATAGCTTCATTATCTCTTATATCCTTAAATGTTATCATAAATCCCCTTTCCTAACTCTCGAGCATATTTAATAACTCCTCTTCTGTCAGAACTTTTACACCAAGCTGCTGTGCTTTAGTTAGCTTACTACCGGCATTATCACCTGCAATCACATAATCCGTATTCTTAGAGACGCTAGAGGATATCTTGCCGCCATGCCTCTTTACTAATTCCTCCATCTGCGACCTGCCCATGGAAGGTAATGTCCCTGTAATAACAAAGGTGAGACTGGAGAATACCGCATCCCCATCCACTTGCCTGGCTGCCGTCTCGAAATTCACCCCAGCCTGCTCAAGCCTGGATAAAATATTAATATTTTCAGGGTTTTCAAAGAATTCTATAATTGCTCTTGCACTTATATCACCCATATCCTTAACTGTAATAAGCTCCTCATAGGAAGCCTCCTTAAGTCTGTGAATTGATTTAAAGTAATTCATAAGCTCAGAAGCAGCCTGCCTACCGATATTACGAATTCCAAAACCGGTGATAAGACGATCAATATCATTAGCTTTACTATCTTCTATAATCTTTAACAGCTTATCTGTATTCTTCTCCTTACCTATTAAGCCCTTCTCAACCATCTCATCACGGTACTTATCCAGATAGTATATATCTGCTATATCCTTCACATAGCCTTCCTTTACAAGAGCTTCTACATACGCTTCTCCAAAGCCCTTGATATCCATAGCATTCCTACCCACAAAGTTTAAAATATGCTGGGTAAGCTGTGCGGGACAATTTAGATTGTTACATCTTATATCTGCAGTGTTGTCGTCTCTGACTGCTAAGCTTCCACAGGAAGGGCATTCATATGGAATACTATAAGGCTTAGCATCCTTAGGCCGTTTCTCCTTGACTACTGATAGTATCTCAGGAATAATCTCTCCTGCCTTTCTAACCACTATCGTATCTCCCATTCTAACATCCAGCTCGTTAATTCTATCCTGGTTATGAAGTGTGGCTCTCTCCACATTGGTTCCGCAAAGACGTATGGGGTCAAATATGGCTGTTGGAGTAATCCTTCCTGTCCTTCCCACTGAAAGTCGAATATCCCTCAGTATAGTTTCCTTTTCCTCGGGAGGATATTTGTATGCGGCTGCCCATCTGGGTACCTTTGAGGTTGCACCAAGATGCTCTCTGTCGGAAAGACTGTCAACCTTTACAACAGCCCCATCTATATCATAACCAAAGCTTCCCCTTGACTCACCTATATCGGTTATAGCCTCCCATACCTCATCTGCAGTTCTACATAATCTAAAATCTTCGATTACCTTAATCCCTTGCCCTCTTAACCACTCCAAGCTTTCCGAATGTCTGCTGAATTCTATACCCCTGGATTCCTGTACATTAAATACAAAGAGAGAGAGCTTTCTTTCCTTTACAACCTGAGGGTCCAGTTGCCTTAAGGTTCCGGCAGCACAGTTTCTGGGATTGGCAAATATCTTTTTACCCTCTGCTTCCAGCTTTTCATTAACTGAATTAAAATCCTCGAATTTCATATAGACCTCTCCCCTAAGCTCGATGTAGGGCACAGGTTCCTTTAATTTGGTTATAGCATCCTTAATCATTCTAATATTATCAGTGACATCTTCACCGTAATTAATACCGTCACCTCTGGTAACACCCATAATAAATTGTCCGTCCTGATACCGTAAGGCTACAGACAGTCCGTCAATCTTTCTTTCGACTACAAATACTGTATCTTCTCTTTCTTTAAGTATCTTCTCAACGAAGCTATATACCTCTTCTTTTGAAAATACATCCTGTAAACTAAGCATAGGAACATTATGCTTAACCAGTACTCCCGCTTCTCTTTTTGCTCTTCCACCTACTTTCTGGGTAGGAGAATCAGAGCTTTGAAGCTCAGGATATTCCTCCTCAAGCTTTCTAAGCTTTACCGTAAGCATATCATATTCATAATCAGAAATTTCAGGATCATCTTGGTTATGGTATCTATCATTATGATATCTTATCAACTCTCGTAATTCCTCAATTTCCTGCCTTATATCCATGTTCATCACCTGAGCCTTTCATCAAATCATTTATCTAATATTAATCTTCATTTTTTTCTAGCAGTCTGTTTAGTTCTTCCATTTCTTTAAATGTGACATTTCTCCAGGTCCCGGATTTAAGCCTACCAAGAGTAATGTTCATGATGCGAACCCGAACAAGCCTTGTAACTCTATATCCCAGATATTCGCACATTCGCCTAATCTGCCTATTTAGACCCTGAGTTAAAATGATTCTAAAGGTATTTTTATCAATTACTGTAATCTCACAAGGCTTCGTCACAGTATCAAGTATGGGAACTCCTTCAGACATTTGCTTCACAAATTCTTTGTTAATCTCCTTATTAACAGTTACTATATATTCCTTATCATGACCATATCTTTCCCTTAGGATACTGTTGACTATATCGCCGTCATTTGTAAGCAGTATAAGTCCTTCCGAGTCCTTATCAAGCCTACCGATAGGAAAAATCCTGCTTGGATAGTTAATAAAATCAACAATATTATCCGGTTCCTTTGATGATGTAGTACTGACAATTCCGACCGGTTTATTAAAGGCTATCAATACCCTCTTTTCCTTGTTCTTAACAGGCTTACCAAAGAAGGTTACCTTGCTTTCCGGCATAACCCTAGATCCTATCTCTGCCTTTATACCGTTAATCTTCACCTTGCCATCTTCTACATACTTATCTGCCTCTCGTCTTGAGCATAAGCCCGCATCGCTTAAAAATTTATTTATTCTGATACCATTATCAGTTGTAGAATTATTTAATTTATTAGAATTATTAGTATTCTTATTTGTTTTCATATCAATAACCATGCCTTTTCTAAAGTCTGTACACTTTTAGTTAATTTCTTGTCAGATTTGAATGTAATTATATATTATTTCATCACTTTAGTCCACTAAAAAAGGTGGGCTATATAAATATACTAAGGGGTTACTGAATTCCCTCACACACTGATTAGTAGTACAGATTCATAATATGTATGCCTTATACGGACTAAAATCCGTAACGACTATACATATCATGGATCTGTTCTCCTAAATGTGTATTGAGGGAACTCAGTAACCCCTAAAATATTATTTTATATAGCCCTATCTTTTTTATCTAGTCGCCCTGATTGGTCGAGTCGCTTTGATCAGGTTGGCTAGATTGCTCTTCAGTACTTTTTGCCAGCTCATCCAAGCCGTTCCAGAATATCATTAAATCCTCATCCTTTGCCTTAGCTTCTTCGCCTTTAGCAT
>SHOH01000068.1:14437-15855 GCA_004294845.1 Anaerolineaceae bacterium | reverse complement strand
ATTCAACCTTTTCTAAATTGTAGGATATAAGTGTTGCAAACAAGTCCATAAGTTCGTCTATATTAATGTAGGGAGAAAATGTAAGGAGGGATAACTTAAATGAGTTGAATGCTTTTATATCAATTGATAATGGCTATGTGAAGTGTTTAGGTAGCCTATCTATATATTACAATTATTCTACTTCAATTACATAATACTTCAACGCTCAGAAAATGGTGTAAATTGGTAAAATGTAAAGTCTTGGTCTAGTAATTATAATGGCATTGGTTTACACTCACTTGAAAAGGGGTATTATGTAAACTATGGATATACTTGCCAGAAATTGAATATTGTTACTATAATTTATGATAGTACAGTTCTAGAAACGGCTTCCGTCTTATCCTTGGAAAACTACTATTAATAATTATTACCATATATAATCAATGAAAATTATAAAGAAAGGGTGTATATATGAAAAAAATTATATTATTTTTTACATTCCTAAGTTTAGGTGTATTTTCTTTTGGTTGTTCCAAAGACAAAAATGAAATAAATTGGAATCCTCCAATTAAAGGACTAATGTGGGGAATGTCAATGGATGAAGTAAAAAAGGTACTTAATTTTAAAACTTACGAAACATCCGATCAAGATAAAACAACCGAAATGATGATTGATGAAAAATGTAATACGATATATGGAATTGATATGGTTTTTAAGCTTACGTTTGATAAGAATATGGGACTTTTTAAGTTCGAAGGAGTTTGTGATGACTCTAATATACCAGATTTAAAAGAAAAATTGGAAGAAAAATATGGAACGTATCTCAGTAGACAACAGCCAAGTCATGGAATCCGTTGGGATTCGGAGAAGGTCATTGATCGAGAAGATTATGAGGAGATAATGGATCTTCTATTTGATAGATTCGGCAGTCAGCCTGAGTATGATAGCCTGAAGGAAGGCTTTAAATATTCACCATTGGTATATGTTGAACTAATTGAAACAGGGAAAAGAATAGGTACCTTAATCGTAAATGGAGACAAGCAAGTGGATGTTGATACTCTTTTAAATGATTAAGCAATAATTAATAGAATCATATATTGCAATATATTGAGTGTGATACAGAGCTGTAATGTACCCATGGGCTCTATGCAAATCGAGTGAGGTAGCTGATTATTTTAGCTATCGACCTCTCACACTACCTTGTATTCCGTTCGGTACACGTGGTTCCGACCTCGAAGCATTTTATATCTTGTCTAAACTTTCTTCCATTGTTTCCAGTAGATGGCTCGTATTCGTCTTCGGAGCCATTCGTCAGTTGTTTGCAATAGCATTTCATATCAGCAGTGAAAAATAGTTTATCCAACCTCTAACGAATTCTCTTGGTTTCTGCCTTCTATATTTGTTTCTACAGATATTTCTTCTATCCAAAAATAAACGAA
>SHOH01000068.1:12125-14337 GCA_004294845.1 Anaerolineaceae bacterium | reverse complement strand
AAACATTTGAAACTGTCGTTTTGCCTTGGTTGACATTCAAAAATAGTATTCCCTCGATATATGGAATAATGTATCTTAATGTCCTATATGCACTTCTACTACTCTTACAAAAGATAATACCGTAATCTGCATATCTTATAAACCTTTGTTCTCGTCTTTCTAGCTACTTATCCAACTCATTCAGCATAACATTTCCAAATAGGGGCTTAATACCCTCCTTATGTTACACATTCCTCACTCTTTTCAAAGAAACCTTTACCTGATACACCTACATTTGCTTTCAGTTTTGCTTTAAGGTGTAAAACTGTTTTGCTTTAATCATTTGATTCAACGGTTTGCTTCATTTGCTTATAATAAGGAAAAATCATGAGGTAAAATTTTCCAGAAAAAATTCAAATGTAGATCCAGAAAAAATTCAAATGTAAAAAGGTATTGACATATATACATTTATAAGTATAATGGAAATTGCATTTTGTTTAGCATTGCTAAACTTTTAGTTTATTTCTATTAAGATTCTTATGCCACCCAAATCCGCAGAAATATGGGAGAATGGAGATTAATATGAATATCGGTCAAAAGATAAAAGAAATTCGAATTCAGAAAAGTCTAACTCAGGAGGAGTTGGCTGACAGGGCAGAGCTTTCCAAGGGCTTTATATCTCAGCTGGAGAGGGATCTGACTTCTCCTTCGATTGCGACCTTGGTAGATATTCTCCAATGTCTAGGAACAAATCTGGAGGAATTTTTTAGCGACACCACTGCTGAGCAGGTAGTATTTAAAAAGACCGATTATTTTGAAAAATATGATGCAGAGCTAAAGAATCTCGTTAAATGGATTATTCCAAATGCTCAGAAGAACATTATGGAGCCAATCCTTCTTACCTTAGATCCCGGTGGTTCTACATATCCTGATAACCCCCATGAAGGAGAAGAATTTGGTTATGTAATCAGCGGTAGCATCGTTCTTCATATAGGAAATAGATCCTTTAAAGCAAAAAAAGGGGAATCCTTTTATTTCACAGCAAACAAACAGCATTACATTACTGTTTCTGACAAGAGCGGTGCTACCCTTCTATGGGTATCCACACCACCGAGCTTTTAATATACGAGAAGGAGGTCTATTCATGACGGATAATAAATTGATAAATCTTGTGAACATAACAAAGTCCTATGGAGATAATATCGTACTGGATGATTTAAACTTATATATCCGAGAAAATGAATTCTTGACCCTGCTGGGACCATCCGGCTGTGGCAAGACAACTACTCTTAGAATTATAGGTGGATTTGAGAATCCTGATCAAGGTCAGGTAATTTTTGAGGGTAAGGATATTACTAAGATGGCACCTAATGAAAGGCAACTAAATACGGTATTTCAAAAATATGCCCTCTTTAATCATTTGACTATTGCAGAAAATATAGCATTTGGACTTAAAATCAAGAAAAAAAGCAAAGTCTATATTGACGATAAAATAAAATACGCCCTAAAGCTTGTTAATCTGGACGGATTCGAAAATCGTATGCCCGATTCCTTAAGCGGAGGTCAGCAACAGAGAATAGCTATAGCAAGAGCGATAGTAAATGAACCAAAGGTATTGCTTCTTGATGAGCCCCTTGGTGCCTTAGATTTAAAGCTTCGCCAGGACATGCAATATGAGCTGATAAGGCTTAAGAATGAGCTGGGCATAACATTCGTTTATGTCACCCATGATCAGGAGGAAGCCCTTACGATGTCAGATACTATCGTGGTTATGAATCAGGGCTATATACAGCAAATCGGGACACCGGAGGATATCTACAATGAGCCTCAGAACGCATTTGTAGCTGATTTTATCGGAGAAAGCAATATACTGCCGTCAATTATGGTAGAGGATAAGCTGGTAAATATTCTTGGAGCTAATTTTGTATGTGTTGATACCGGTTTTGGACGCAACAAACCTGTGGATGTGGTGATTCGTCCCGAAGATATCGATTTGGTTAAGCCTGAGGAGGGCACCATAAAAGGTGTAGTTACCTCTCTGCTATTTAAGGGAGTACATTATGAGATGGAAGTTAATGCTAATGGTCATGACTGGCTGGTACACTCCACTGATTTGGCAGCGGTAGGAAGTGAAGTGGGCATCCTAGTGGATCCCTTTGATATCCAGATAATGAATAAACCTGAATCTGAGGATGAAGAGGCTGTTGAACTGGAAATGTAAAAGATATGTAGA
>SHOH01000068.1:0-12025 GCA_004294845.1 Anaerolineaceae bacterium | reverse complement strand
ATGTAGAGTTTCAATTTGATAGGAGGCTCCCATGAAAATAAGTAATCTATTAAATATTAAAACTCCAAGATCACCTATACAAAAAACCGGAGTGAATTCACTGGGAATTCGCAATGCAAAATGGCTATCATTCCCATATATTTTGTGGATGGCTGGCTTTATCATAATACCTCTCATTGTTATTTTATATTATGGCATGACAACTAATGATAATAACTTGACGATGGACAATATCGCCACTATTCTTAACCCTATAAACCTTAGGGCTCTAAGGCTTGCTTTAGAGCTATCAATAATAAGTACTGTGATTTGTCTTCTGCTTGCCTACCCTTTGGCTTTGATACTGGATAAATCAAAAATGAAGAGTAACAGCTTTATAGTGATGATCATAATACTTCCCATGTGGATGAACTTTTTACTAAGGACAATTGCATGGCAGAATATTCTTGAAAGAACCGGAATTATTAATACAGTCCTCAAGTTCTTTAAATTACCTATGCTAAATATAATCAATACTCCTAGCGCTATAATACTGGGTATGGTATATAACTTCCTACCCTTTATGGTACTACCTATATATAATGTGCTTATAAAAATTGATAAGGATATTGTGAATGCCGCAAGAGATCTCGGAGCAAACTCCAGACAGACTTTTCTAAAGATTATACTGCCTCTAAGTCTTCCGGGTGTTATCAGCGGTATCACCATGGTGTTCGTCCCATCTCTAACAACCTTTGTTATCTCTAATATTCTCGGAGGAAGTAAGATTGTGCTTATTGGCAATGTTATCGAGCAGCAATTTCGTATCGGGAACTGGCATACAGGATCGGGACTATCTTTGGTGCTAATGATATTCATATTGATTAGTATGGCTATCCTTTCCAAATATGATAAGGAAAGCGAGGGAAGTAACCTATGGTAAAGAAATTTTTTGAGCGTTTTTATGTAGGCTTTATACTGTTTTTCTTATATGCACCTATTATAATATTAATTATTCTTTCCTTTAACAGTTCAAAATCCAGATCCAAATGGGGTAGCTTTACCTTCCATTGGTATAAGGAGCTGTTTAAAAACCAGAGTATTATGAACGCTTTATATACAACACTAATAATCGCATTTTTATCGGCACTTATAGCCACATTAATAGGAACAGCAGCGGCTATAGCAATTAACAGCATGAAAAAGACACCGCGGACAATTATGATTGCCATAACCAATATTCCCATGCTAAATGCGGACATTGTAACAGGTATATCTCTGATGCTTTTGTTCGTTGCTATGCGTTATACCCTTGGATTTACCAGCGTATTGATATCACATATTACCTTTAATATACCCTATGTCATCTTAAGCGTTATGCCAAAGCTAAAGCAGCTTAACCCTCATACCTTTGAGGCGGCTTTAGATTTGGGGGCTTCACCTGTATATGCCTTCTTCAAGGTCATAATGCCGGATATATTCCCCGGTGTGTTAACAGGATTTTTCTTGGCCTTTACCATGTCCCTAGATGATTTTGTTATAACACATTTTACTAAGGGTCCTGAAATCAATACTCTTTCCACAAAGATATATACAGAGGTAAGAAAGGGCATTAAGCCTGAAATATATGCATTATCAACACTGATGTTCATTGCTGTGCTGCTTCTGCTGGTTATCATTAATCGCAGAAACGCAGATAAAAAGCAACCTGTTAGGAAAATATAATTCTTGATAACCAAGACTAATTTCAAGGATATTATCCTTTAAATTATATTTACTTTTATAAGGAGGAAGATTAATGAGAAAATATATAGGTATATCTGTCATATTAATACTTATGGCACTACTTGCAGGCTGTAGTAAAAAAGACGGTGAAAAGGTATATGTATATAATTGGGGTGAGTATATTGATGAAGAGACAATAAAGCTTTTTGAAAAGGAAACCGGAATCACAGTAGTATATGAAGAATTCGAGCAAAACGAGGATATGTATCCTAAGGTTCAGTCAGGAGCAGTAAGCTATGATGTGGTATGCCCCTCCGATTACATGATTCAAAAAATGATCGAGAATGACCTTTTGTACGAGCCTAATTTTGATAATATACCTAATATTAAATATATCGATAAATCCTACCTTGAAAGTGCAGAGGAATATGATCCAGGTAATAAATATTCTGTTCCTTATTGTTGGGGAACCTTAGGTATCCTCTATAACACAACCATGGTGGATGAGACTATAGACAGCTGGGGTGTTCTCTTCGATGAGAAATATTCCGGTGAAATACTTATGATTGACAGCGTAAGAGATGCTTTTGCCATTGCTTTACAGTATCTTGGTTATGACTTAAATTCCACAAATGAGACCGAGCTGGAGGAAGCTAAGGCTCTGTTGCAGAAGCAATATCCCCTGGTACAAGCTTATGTGGTTGATCAGGTCCGTGATAAGATGATAGGTGGCGAAGCCGCTATCGGAGTTATATATTCGGGAGAAGCCATCTATACCAGCAGAGAAAACCCTGATTTGGAATATGTTGTTCCTAAGGAAGGTTCCAATGTATGGATTGATGGTTGGGTAATTCCAAAGAACAGTAAGAACAAAGAGAATGCAGAGGCCTTCATAAACTTTATGAGCAAGCCAGAAATAGCTCTTATGAACTTTGATTATATCACCTACTCCACTCCTAATTCAGGAGCCTGGGAGCTAATCGAGGATGAGGAAATCAAAAACAGCCCGGTTGCCTTCCCTCCTCAAGATGTTCTTGATAGGTGTACAGCATTCAGATACTTAGGTGAAGAGATGGAAGCTACCTATATTCAGAAATGGAACGAGGTTAAGGGTGAATAGAAACTAAAGCTTGTTATTTAATAATATTAATAGATTTCTGAGGTGTCCAATTATAGGACACCTCTTTTTAGTGCCTTTTTTAAACCTTTTAATAATATACTTATTATCAATATTAATTTATTGTTTATCGATAAATTATTATTGACAATCGTATTTTAGTATGATATTTTATAAGTAAATAAGTTTAATATATATTATTTAATTGGAGGATGCAAAGAAACATGCGCAGAAATGGAGGAAAAATGAAAAAATCTACATTAATATTATTCACAAAAGGGCTATTGGACTTTATGTTTTATAGCGGAATAATTATCTGCCTAAGCGTGCCCTTCCTGTTTAAGCTGGCAGGAAGATATTTTAAAATATTTGATAAGTACTATATCCCCTTCACTATTATCTTTATGATTGCAGGTGTATTTGCATTAGCAATTCTTAGAGAGCTTTGCTTTATGTTTCGGACGGTTATTAAGGAAGACCCATTTGTTAGGGGTAATGTTATATCCTTAAGGAAAATGGGATATTATGCCTTTGTCATAGCCCTAGCCATGGTAGCAAAGTTATTCTTTGTGATTACTCCTGCTACTCTCATATTGGTATTAGTGTTTATTATTGCCGGTTTATTCTCTCAGGTTCTTTCACAGGTATTTGATCAGGCTGTTACCTATAAACTTGAAAATGATTTAACCATATAAAGGAGGGCCTAAAATGATAGTTGTAAATCTTGATGTAGTTATGGCACAAAGAAAAATTGGCCTTTCAGAATTGGCAGAGAAGGTGGATATTACCCAAGCAAATTTATCTATCCTAAAAAATAATAAAGCCAAAGCTATTCGCTTTAGCACTCTAGAAGCAATCTGCAAGGCTCTTAATTGTCAACCCGGTGATATTCTGGAATATGCAGACAATTAATTGACCAATAACAAATAAATATTATCAAAAAAATATAAGGGGAGTTTTTGATGGAAGAAACATTAAATAAACATAATCATATTCGTAACAATTTTGGACTATATGGAGGTCTAAGCTTAATATTTGGTATTATAGCTACTCTTCTATTTTATAAAGCCGGAATTGGCTTAAATTCATTTATATTTACAATTACTATGGTGATAATCCTGGTTATAGTATCAAAAAAGCTAAAGATAGGGGTATCAAAGGGTAGCTCACTTTGCTTTCTTGGAGCTATTCTTCTGGGAATCTCTAATGTACTAACCTCCAGTGGGAGTTTGCAATTTCTTAATAGTATTGGCATACTTTTGCTCTTAGAGGTATCTTTAATCAGATTGTTTTACGCTGAGAAAGCCATAAGCTTAATAGAGTACTTATTCATCATATTAATTCTTCCCATAAAAGCACTTTCCTCTATAGGAATGCTATTTGTGGATAGTAATCGGTATGTTAAAGATAAAAATCTAATTAAAAATGAAAAGATAAGAAATATTTTTATAGGCTGCCTTATCGCTATACCCCTTATGGTAGTATCAATAGCTTTATTGTCCAGTGCTGATATAATATTTGGAAAGATTACATGGTCTATATTTGAATGGATCTTTTATCGTGATTTTTATATTATTGTTTTGATGATATTTATTGGAACCCTTCTTTGCTACTCTCTTCTATGCGGGGCAACGAAAGAAAGTTCGGTCAAGGTTCAAAACAAATCAAAAGCTAATTCTACAATAGGAATAACGGTATCTACACTTCTGCTTTCAGTTTATATTCTATTTTGTGGGATACAGGTACTTTATCTGTTCTCAGGAGGCTTATTTCAACTGCCTGCAGAATTCACCTATGCAGAATATGCAAGACGGGGATTCTTTGAACTACTGGCAGTAACCTGCTTTAACATAATACTAATTCTTATCTGTGTTAATGTATTTGAAGAGAACAAATGGCTTAATGCTATACTGACCGCCATCACTGCATCTACCTATATTATGATTGCATCCGCCACATACCGAATGCTTTTATATATAGGAGCCTACCACCTAACCTTTCTTAGGTTGTTCGTGCTCCTATTCCTTCTGATAGACGCCCTACTTCTAGCAGGTGTCATTATATCTATGTATCACAAGAAATTTCCGCTGTTTGAATATTCTGTAATCGTAATCTCTGTATGTTATCTGCTATTCTCATTTAGCAAACCGGATTATCATATTGCAAAATATTTTGTAGCTCATAACGAGAATATAACAAATGAGGATATCCCCTTCCTGACCATAGAGCTATCCTATGATGCAGCCTCTGTGGTGGTACCTTTTCTTAATGAGCAATACGAGTACGATATCTACACTTATATTGATAAATATTATGATAGAGTTGAAGCTAGAGCGAATACAAGAGATATTCGTGATTATAATTTTTCATATCAAAAGGCTTTTAATCTAATGAAATAAATATAAGTTTTTTATAAATCTACCTCACTACATTTCTCTCTTCCCCATCTAAGAAAGCAACTATATTCTGGTAGACCTCATCAGTTACTCTCTGCCTTGCTTCTACAGTTGCCCAAGCGATATGAGGAGTAATTATAAGCTTTGTAGAATCCTTGATTTCGGATAAGGGGTTTGAAGCCTCCATAGGTTCAACAGAAAGCACATCAAGACCTGCACCTGCAATCCAATCCTCATTTAAGGCCTTATATAGAGCATGCTCATTGACTATAGGTCCTCTGCCGAGATTTAATAGTACTGCACTTTCCTTCATTTTTCTTAGCTCTTCTTCGCCTATCAAATCAGTAGTTTTGTCATTTAAGGGGGCATGGATGGATATCACATCTGAATTTCTAAGTAATGTATCAAACTCAACTCTCTCATAATCGTTGTTATCGTTTCTTCCGGATGTGGAATAATAAATAACATTACATCCAAAGAGCTTAGCAATCTCTGCTACTCCCCTACCTATCTCACCGAGTCCGATTATACCCCAGGTCTTTCCGTATAGCTCATTGAATTTCTTTTCAAAATGACTAAAGATATCAGAGCTTATATAATCCCCTGATTTTACAAAATCATCATAATAGCTTAGCTTCTCATATACATAGAAGAATAAGGCAAAGGTATGTTGTATTACAGACTGTGTGGAATATCCCTTAACATTTGTTACAGTAATGCCCTGCTGATTCGTATAATCAAAGTCAACAATATTAGTTCCGGTAGCTGTAAGGCATATAAGCTTCAAATTATCTGCCCCAGCCAGTGTCATTTCATTCATCGGTACTTTATTAACTACAATGATATCGGCATCCTTTATACGCTGTGGAACCTGTGCGGAAACCGTCTTCGGATATTTAATAACCTCTCCAAGGGTATCAAACCCCGCAAGATTAACGTCATTTCCTAAGGTGTCTGTCTCTAAAAATATAATTTTCATGTTCTTAATTCCTGTTCTAATCTTATTTTATTTTTTCTGGAAAGCCTATCTTCTTTTGAACCTTACGCAATGTCTTATTGGCAAAATAGGATGCCTTTTCAGCATTGCTTTTTATTACTCCGTCAATATAAGTTTTATCCTTGCTAAGCTCTTCATATTTGTCTTGTATGGGTTTTAGCATTGAAGCTACCGATTCCCCTACTGCAATCTTAAACTCTCCGTAGCCTTTTCCTTCAAATTCCTTCATGGTCTCATCAATCGACTTGCCTGTAGCTATTCCATAGATTTCGATTAAATTACTGATGCCCGGCTTATCATTTGAGTGAATGATTTCACTGCCTGAATCGGTGACTGCTCTTTTGAACTTCCTGATAATAGTATCTGTATTATCCAGAAGAAAAATGCTTGCATTCTCGTTATCATCAGACTTAGACATTTTCTTTGTGGGCTCCTGAAGGCTCATAATCCTGGCACCCGTCCTCTTAATATATGGCTCCGGAATGGTAAATACCTCACCATATACTGAGTTGAACCTCTGTGCAATATCCCTTGTTATTTCAATATGCTGCTTCTGGTCATCTCCCACGGGAACGATATCCGACTGGAATAAGAGGATATCCGCTGCCATAAGCACAGGATAAGTAAACAAACCTGCATTAATGTTGTCTTCATTCTTTGATGCCTTGTCTTTATACTGAGTCATACGACTAAGCTCTCCCATATATGTGAAGCAATTTAAGATCCAGTTAAGTTCTGCATGAGCAGGCACATGGGACTGATAATATATACAGTTCTTCTCAGGGTTCAACCCTGCGGCAATATACAAGGTAAGCAGTGCTCTTGCCTTTCTTCTAAGCTCCGCCGGATCCTGCCTTACTGTTATGGAGTGCAGATCAACTACACAGTAAAAGGTTTCATAATCATCCTCAAGCTCCACCCAATTTTTTAATGCTCCCAGGTAATTTCCTAAATGAAGAGTACCTGTAGCTTGCATTCCTGAAAATAAAGATTTCTTTCCGTTTAACATCTTCTCACTTCCAATTCAATTATTTACATCTCCTACGTATGTTTTCAAATTCAGAGTATAGGAATGTATCTATTTTCTTTCTTCCAATATATAAATAAAGACCAAAAATGTCAATGATTACAGATTTAATTTATCAACAAGCTGGATGGGAGCATCGATTACAGCAACGTACTCCTCGGCCTGTCCAAACCCGTATCTAGCATATATAAATGGTACACCAGCTTTCTTCGCGGAACTAGCGTCTCCGGCTGTGTCTCCTACATATACTGGGTTCTTCAGATTATTTCTTTCAACAATCATCTTAATATTATCAGCCTTGGCTTTACCGGATCTGCCTGGATATTCATAATCCGTAAAATATTTCTCAAGATGAGGATGAATCTTAAAGAAGCATTGAATATAGCCTTCCTGGCAGTTACTTACTATAAAAAGCTTATATCTTTTATGGAGTTCTTGTATGGTTTGTTCCATACCCTGATATAGATCAACACCATGCTCAGCAAGATATTCATTCTCATAATCACAACACTCATGAATAACCTTTATAGCTTTCTCTGGTGAAACACTTTTAAATAGCTTTACTCCTATATCATCTAGAAGCAACCCAAATAATCCTTTTAACTTTTCTGCAGTAACCTCATCTGTTACCTCTGGGTACTTATTTTTTAGTACCTCTCTAAAAGCTACAGCTACCTGTTCTGTGGAATCCCATATTGTACCATCCAAATCAAATATTATACTATCGTACATTTTCTATCCTAACCTTTCTATACTTCAAGTTCTCTCTGTTCACACTTAATCGATTATACTATGAAACTATTCCAATGTAAATGATGCAAGGTGTGCACTTCTAGAAATTATCCTGAATAATGTAGTATGATTGAAACTCCCATGAATATACTATAATGAATACATGTAATGGGAGAAGCTATGGCAGATGATGGCCTACTACATACAGCGGAGTTGCTAAAAACCGCTTTACCTTATGTGGATGTAAAATCGAGATTAACCTTAGAATTGCTTGTAAAGCTTTACGAGCTAATTATTTGCATGCGCAATTTTACGAATAATGATATTTCTGCCTGTGGCTTTGAAAATGAAAAGGCAGACATGGAGGCATTATTAAACAATATTAGGCCAAAATGTAACAAAAATGAGCAAGCCTTCGTAGACAAGATGTTAAATGTATTTCAGGCCAAGAGAATGTTCGAAATGTATAATACTTATATGGAGGCTATGAATGCTATGCAAGGCTTCGATGGTTTTGGCGCTGGCGATGACTATGGTAGTTCAGCTGATGATACTTCCACCGGCTTTATGAATAGCTTTAAGGATTTTGATTTCTCCTCTATTTTCGGTGGCGACTTCAATACCGAAACATTTTTAAATAATTATAAGACCATGTCTTCAGATAATACTGATGAGATTGAATATAATGAAAATTATGAAGATAATACAAATTCAAATGAATCTAGCAATGATAATACAATAAATAATAATTGGACCCAGAACAAAGACACAACAGAAGAAACCGGTGATTATGACAGTATGTTTGAAGAATTAAAATCGATGATAACCCCTGATCAGATGCAGACCTATGAAAACTTAAGAATGCTTTTTGGTTCAATGTCATATGATGATAATAACAAACCCAATGAGAATAAGGAGCATTAATATGCCTGATTCCCCTGATAATAAAAATCCAAGAATGAGAAATATTGATCCGAGAAAGCTTGCCATTCTAATAGAATTAATGAAGGAAGCTGAAGGAAAACCTATGGATAAATTACTTCCCCTTATAATGAATACAAATAAAAAGCTTCAGGATCAAAATCTAAACTTCTCAAAGGATGAAAGTGAGTTAATGATGGAAATTCTTACTAAGAATATGTCTCCAAAGGATAAAGCACAGTTTGAAATGCTTAGAAAGATGATGTCAAACAGAAAATAGCAAGAAAAAAAGGCTTAAAGTAATGCATTTGCCATTAGCTCTAAGCCTTCTTATTTAATTTATTCTATACAGTATCTATATTTGCCATTTCTTCCTGCTTAACCTCACGATACATGCTTCTATATTCTCTTACATATAATGCAAATGACATCGCAAGGAATGCACCACATATCAACATAAGTATATTAATCGTCGTCTGTTTCAGCTTTGGTAAAGCGACCAGCACCAGCATAACTGCATAGAATACAGTTGTTGATACCTTGCCAAACCATTTTGAGCCATCCAGCCGTCTCCCTTTCTTAAGCATCGCTATGCCGGCTACAAGCATGAACAGTTGCATGACAACAAAAAGGATCAATAAGAGGAACATATACTTGATTTTTACTATTAGTACAAATAATAGTGCGGCTTGAGTCAGTTTATCTGCCATTGGATCGATAAGTTTGCCAAACTCCGTTACCATATTGAAGGTTCTTGCAATAAATCCATCCAAAAAATCCGTAAGTCCTGAGGCTAGAACAATAGCGGCTGCCTGCATATATTCGCCCGGTTCCTCTGCTTTGATGTACTGTATTACAAATACCGGAATCAACAACAACCGAATATAACATAGAATATTCGGTATACTCCATAAATCCTTCTTCGTAAATTTAGCCAATATTTTCATACTCAATCCCCTCTATTTATGTTTATTCAAATACAGGTTAACTAAACCTTCAATATAAACAAATTCCATTTGTAATATATATGATTTAAAAAGATAATTATATGTTATTTCGTAAAAAGCAGATTAGTAGCTCAAGAGTTACACTCTTTCAAAGGTTCAGCTTGCTGAACCGATTCACTGTTTACCTTGGACAAATCTGCTTATACGTGAATGATAACATATTTTTTACGAATATCAAAGGTGTTTTTAATAAAATGGAATATTTATGGTTGTATTGTATAGATAAAAAACCCCTCCCCATAAGTATCACCTGTTTAATAATTTATATAAGAGCAGGGAAAGGGGAGGGATTATCAATGAACTAATTATATTATTACGATACTAGGGTCGCTATTATTTAACAACAATATTTACGATTTTACCGGGAACATAGATTTCCTTAATAATGGTTCCTGTTAGCTTATCTGCCATGGCTTCCTTCGCGGTCTCTAGAACGGCATCCTTGGATGCATTTGCATCTATCATTATGGTGCCCTTGGTTTTTCCGTTTATCTGGACTGCAATTTCTATCTCACTATCCTTCATCTTTTCCTTATCGTAGCTAGGCCAGGTGTTATTAAATACAGAGCCTTCATGACCCATCTGTGACCATAACTCCTGACTTACATGGGGTACAAAAGGAGCAAGCAGGATTATTGCGGTCTCTAAGGTCTTACAATCTATTCCACCGGATTTTTTAGCTATATCAAGCATTTTATTGTTGTATTCCATAAATCCACTTACAACTGTATTCAGGCTAAAGCTTTCAAGTCTTGTGGTAATATCATATACAAAACGGTTACGAAGCTTAACCATCTCTTCTGTTGCTTTAACCGTCTTATTCTTATTGTCCATGATCAAATTATAGAAGCGATTAATAAAGCGATATACACCGTCAATTCCTCTGTCATCCCATTCGGAATCCAGCTCTGGAGGCCCTACGAATAATTCATAAAGCCTTAAGGAATCACAGCCATAGTCCTTTATAAGTTCATCGGGTGATACCACATTTCCCTTAGATTTACTCATCTTCGCTCCGTCCTTACCAATCATACCCTGATTAAAGAGCTTGACAAAGGGTTCATCAAAGTCCACCACTCCTATGTCTTTCAGGAATTTGGTATAGAATCTAGAATACAGAAGATGAAGTACAGCGTGCTCTACACCGCCAATATACATATCTACAGGCAGATACTTCTCGGCTTTTTCCTTGCTAACCAATTCCTTATCATTCTTATTGTCAACATAGCGAAGGAAATACCATGAGGAACCTGCCCATTGGGGCATTGTATTGGTTTCCCTCTTTGCCGGTTTGCCACATTCCGGGCAAGTGGTATTAACCCATTCATGAATATTTGCAAGAGGAGATTCACCTGTACCGGTAGGCTCATATTTTTCTACCTCCGGCAGTAAGAGGGGTAGCTCTTCCTCGGGAACCGGAACAGTACCACAATGTTCACAGTGAATAATGGGAATAGGCTCTCCCCAATATCTTTGGCGTGAAAACACCCAATCACGGAGCTTATAATTTACAGTCTTCTTACCAATGCCCTGCTTTTCTAATAATTCAGGAACCTCATTCTTTGCCTTCTCAGAATCCATCCCGTTCCACTCTCCGGAATTAATCATGATACCCGGCTGTGAATAAGCCTCTTTTAACTCCTCCTCTTTACCGTCCTTAGATATTACCTGGACAATCGGAATACCAAACTTCTTAGCAAAATCAAAGTCTCTGTCATCATGGGCAGGTACGCACATTATAGCTCCTGTACCGTAATCTGCCAGTACATAGTCTGAAAGCCAGATGGGAATAGGCTTCTTAGTTACAGGATTAATTGCATAACTACCGGTAAATATGCCGGTCTTCTCCTTATCCTGAAGACGATCCACCGAAGATCTCATTGAAGACTTATATATATAGTCTTCCACCGCCTCCTTCTGCTCAGGAATGGCAAGCTTAGCTGCTAGATCATGCTCCGGGGCCAATACCATAAATGTAGCACCATATAAGGTGTCTGGTCTTGTGGTATATACACGGATGGACTTATCAATTCCATCTATAGCAAAGTCTACTTCAGCACCATAACTCTTACCTATCCAATCGGACTGCATCTTCTTAACCTTTTCAGGCCAATCTAATTTCTC
>SHOH01000208.1 GCA_004294845.1 Anaerolineaceae bacterium | reverse complement strand
GTTGTTGAAAATGGTGGTGCATATGCCAAATCCAAATGGAACAAGTCCTCTGCCTGAGCCTTATAGGTTATAGCTATAACAAACACATCTATTCGTTTATCTACACCTTCATATCCAACAATCTGAACCCCAAGAAGCCTTCCACTTGCTTTATCGGCGATACCTTTTATTACCATCTCTTTACCACCCATATATTTCGGTTTATCTGGCTTTATGTTATGACATACAACCACATCAAAGCCCTCTAACTTAGCTTCTTTTTCGGACAACCCGGTCTGAGCAACTGTTATATCAAATACTCTAAAGATTCCTGTTCCCAATACCCCTCGAAATGTTAGACTTCCACCTGTCATGCTATCTCCCGTTATTCTGCCTGTTTTATTAGCAGTAGATCCTAAAGGACGATAGATAGGTTTCCCTGTAACAATTGAAAATTGCTCAGTGCAATCACCACAGGAGTATATATCTTCAATATTAGTTCTCATTCTTTCGTCTACCTTGATTGCCCCGGTAATACCCAACTCTACACCTGCTTGCTTTGCTAATTCAGTATTAGGTCTTACCCCTGTAGCAAGAAGAACGAAATCAGCACTAACCTCTCTTTCATCCGATAACAATACACTATTATCTCTGATCTCGGTTGCTTTTGCACCGATTAAAACTGTGACACCATTAGACTCAAGATGATTCTTAACATATACGGCCATATCACTGTCAAGTCCTGGGGTAACCTGTGGCAGCATCTCAATCAGTGTTACATCTATACTAAGAGCTTTAAGATTTTCACATACCTCAAGCCCGACAAATCCCGTACCTACGATTGCAGCTGTCTTAGGGTTATGAGTATTAATGTAATTTTTAATTTTATTCATATCATTAATATTTCTCAGGGTAAACACATTATCTTTATCAGTGCCCTTAATAGAAGGTACAACTGCACTTGCTCCGGTAGCAATAACAAGTTTATCGTAATGGTCAACAAATACTTCCCCTGAAGCTAAATTCCTGATTTCTAAGGTTTTTGACTTCGGATTGATTGTCAATACCTCATGTAGGATTAATACATCTACATTGTACTTACTCTTAAAGAATGCAGGATCTCTTGGAAATAGTTCATCAGCATTCTCTATCTCTCCGCCAATGTAGTAAGGCATTCCACAGCCGGAATATGATATAAAACTATCCTTATCATATATAACTATTTCTGCTTCTTCATTATTTCTTCTAGCTTTTGCAGCTGCCGACGTTCCGGCTGCTACCGCTCCGATAATTACTATTCGCATCCGCTAACCTCCTTCGCATTATTACATATACATGATTCACTTTCTGTTGTTATCCTGCTCCAAAACTCTTTAATAGTATTCACCATTTCTTCATTGTTCGTGTATCTCATCCATGACCCATCTTTTCTACTCTTTACTAATCCACAATCCGTTAGGATTTTCATATGGTAGGATAGTGTGGGCTGAGTTATATGAAATGATTCTAAAATATCACAAGCACACAACTCACCGCAGGATAACATTTCAACAATTTTTAGCCTTGTATCATCAGCTAATGCTTTAAAAATTAAAACGTATTCTTTGTATGATTCCATTTTTCACCACCTCCCATCTTATATAATTTAATTAATAGTATTAGCCCTATGATATAGATGATTATCTATATGTATAATATTATACATATAGATAAATGTCAATATGCTATATTAAAGTTCATTCTCCATTTTAATAATATAGTTTAATATAAAAAGCCATCTTCAGATGGCTATTATCATTTTAATACTATTGGCAAGCATGGGTGTTTTTACTTTACTTTATTGCTTCAATCATATATGAAGCAACATAATCTTCAATACTCATATTCGGAAACCAGGACTTTATTATATCCCTGGAATTATCCTTAGGTGATAATCTTATATTTCTAAAGCTCACCTCATCAAGCATCACTCTAATATTTTCTACATACTCGGCTCCACCTATGCAGCCTGCTATTAAATCCAAATCTTTCCTAATATTATCCGGTAGCTCTGCTGTAGCAACAACATCTGATATTGATAATCTTCCGCCTTTTTTTAGAACTCTGAATGCTTCTTTGAATACCTGATATTTGTCCAAGGCTAGATTAATTACACAATTAGAAATTATAACATCTACAGATTCATCAGAAACCGGTAAATGCTCTATTTCACCCAATCTGAATTCTACATTATTGTAACCATGTTTTTCTGCGTTATTCCTTGCCAGCTTTATCATCTCAGGTGTCATATCAACACCAATGACATACCCTGTATCGCCTACCTGCCCTCTTGCCAAAAAACAATCAAAGCCTCCGCCGCTACCCAGGTCTAATACGGTTTCACCTTCTTTTAACGCGGCGATAGCGGTTGGGTTACCACATCCTAGTCCCATGTTAGATTCATATGGTACATGATTAATATCTGTATCTGTATAGCCCAATTTAAGAGAGGCTTCACTTATATCTACAGGCTCACAGCTACAGCCACATCCTCCTCCACAACAGCTCCCTTGTGCACCTTTAAGTGCAACCTGTGAATAATTATGTCTGATATGCTCTCTAGCATCTTCTTTGTCCTTGATACTATTCTTATATTCTTTCATACCTACCTCCTTAAATAATGATTTAGCTATTATTACAAGCTGAAATGAAAAACAATATATGTCTTTCAAATAATATATATGCTCTTATAATACTATTATACACTTTTATAGAAATGATTAATATACATAATAATTATAAGTATTTCTTCATGTGATTTCATCACAGAGCTTCTCTTAATAATCTGTTATAATAAAATCT
>SHOH01000207.1 GCA_004294845.1 Anaerolineaceae bacterium | reverse complement strand
TCTTCAAAATATTATTGTACATTTTATTAATTGACATAATTCTATATATACTTTATAATTTCAATTGTTAATATTTTAACAATCTTCAAGTTCACTATAAGGAGGATATTATATGGCAAAAAGTGATACTGTACTAAATAATACAAAAGAAAGAACTACAACAGTAATCGATTCAATTGATGCCCTTCTGATTAAAATGAAGCAAATGAAAGAAGCTCAAAGATTATTTGCGTCCTATTCACAGGAAGAGGTAGACAAGATTTTCTTCGCTGCTTCTGTTGCTGCCAATAATCACAGAATTCCTCTAGCAAAAATGGCTGTCGAAGAAACAGATATGGGAATCGTAGAAGACAAAGTAATCAAAAACCATTATGCTGCAGAATATGTATATAATGCATATAAGGACACTAAAACCTGTGGTGTTATCGAAGAAGACCTTGCCTATGGAGTAAAGAAGATAGCTAATCCAATTGGTTTGATAGCAGCAGTTATTCCAACAACCAATCCCACCTCTACAGCTATTTTCAAGATACTAATATCATTAAAAACAAGAAATGCAATTATTCTATCTCCACATCCAAGAGCAAAAAAATGCACCATAGAGACTGCTAAAATCTTACTGGAAGCTGCTGTAGCTGCAGGTGCTCCAAAAGGAATCATTGGATGGATAGACGTCCCTTCCTTGGAGCTTACTAACGAGGTTATGAAAAATTGTGATACCATCTTAGCAACCGGTGGTCCGGGCATGGTTAAATCAGCATATTCCTCAGGCAAGCCTGCCATAGGTGTAGGTGCAGGTAATACCCCCGTAATCATTGATAATACTGCTGATATCAAACAAGCTGTCAGTTCTATAATAGTATCAAAAACCTTTGATAACGGTATGATATGTGCCTCGGAGCAGTCGGTAACGGTAATTGATAGTATATATGATGAAGTTAAGGAAGAGTTCGTATATCGGGGATGCTATATATTAAGTCCTAAGGAGCTTGAGAAGGTTAGAAAGACTATAATAATAAACGGCTCACTAAATGCAAAGATCGTAGGACAAAGCGCTGCAACAATAGCTGATTTATCCGGAATTGAAGTACCAAAAGATACGAAAGTCTTAATCGGAGAGGTAGAAAGTGTAGATATATCAGAAGAATTCGCCCATGAAAAGCTTTCTCCTGTTCTGGCTTTATACAAGGCAAAAACCTTTGAAGAAGCAATATATAAATCTGAAAAATTAATAGCTGATGGAGGCTATGGACATACTGCCTCATTATTTATAAACACCAATGAAATAGATAAGATAGACAAGTATTCAGAAGCCATGAAAACCTGCCGCATCTTAATTAATACTCCTGCTGCCCAAGGCGGTATCGGTGATCTATATAATTTTAAATTAGCACCATCCCTTACCTTAGGCTGTGGTTCTTGGGGAGGTAACTCAGTTTCTGATAATGTTGGAGTAATGCACTTACTTAATATCAAAACTGTTGCCGAAAGGAGAGAAAATATGCTTTGGTTTAGAGCTCCTGAAAAAATATATTTTAAAAAGGGAAGCATGCCTGTAGCTCTTGATGAGCTTGGAACTATTATGGGCAAGAAAAAGGCCTTTATAGTAACTGATAATTTTCTATATAAAAATGGATTTACAAAACCTATTACTGATAAACTAACCTCTATGGGTATCGCTCATACTTGCTTCTTCGATGTTGAACCTGATCCAACCCTAACATGTGCAAGAGAAGGAGCTAAAGCTATGGCCTCCTTTGAACCCGATGTAATCATTGCTTTTGGTGGTGGTTCACCTATGGATGCCGCAAAAATTATGTGGCTTATGTATGAACATCCAGCTATTGATTTTCATGATATGGCCATGCGCTTTATGGATATTCGCAAAAGAGTATACACCTTCCCCAAAATGGGTGAGAAAGCTTACTTTGTTGCAATTCCCACATCCTCTGGTACCGGCTCTGAGGTAACACCTTTTGCAGTTATAACCGATGAATCTACCGGTGTGAAATATCCACTGGCAGACTATGAATTACTACCTAAGATGGCAATTATCGATACTGATAATATGATGACACAGCCAAAAAGCTTAACTGCTGCTTCCGGAATTGACGCCATGACTCACGCACTTGAGGCTTATGCTTCCATGCTGGCATCAGATTATACCGATGGCTTGGCATTAAAAGCATTAAAAAGCATCTTCAAGTTCCTACCTATAGCATACGAGGATGGAACTAATATAAAAGCAAGAGAGAAAATGGCTAATGCTTCAACAATTGCCGGTATGGCATTTGCAAATGCTTTTCTTGGAATTTGTCATTCAATGGCACACAAATTGGGTGCATTCCACAATTTGCCCCATGGTATAGCCAATGCATTATTGATAGAAGAGGTAATGAAATTCAACATCTCCGAACGTCCAGTTAAAATGGGTGCTTTCTCACAATATGAATACCCTAATATACTAGAGCGTTATGTTGAAGTAGCAGGCTTCATAGGTGTAAGCGGCAAGGACGATATTGACACCTTCGACAACTTAATATTAGCTATAGGTAAGCTTAAAGAAAGCGTTGACATTAAGAAGTCAATCAAGGATTATGGTATTGATGAAAACATCTACTTAGATTCTCTGGATGAAATGGTTGAACAGGCTTTTGATGACCAATGTACCGGTGCTAATCCAAGATATCCTTTAATGAGTGAAATAAAAGATATGTATATCAGAGCTTATTATGGAGAATAGCTCATTGACTGTTATACTATTATAGAAGGAGCATTACCATAACTTAACACATTAATAATAGTTGAAAGGGGATTTCACTATGAAGCTGGACCATATATTAGTCACAAGAG
>SHOH01000067.1 GCA_004294845.1 Anaerolineaceae bacterium | reverse complement strand
GAGAGCGTAGTATTGATAACAAGGGTGTAAGCCTTCATTTTACTGGGTTTGATGGATTACATCCATCTTGTCTACTCGACCTAAAGTGCTAAAATGCGTTCGTGGGAACATATCGATGGATTGAAAAGAACCGAAAAATGAGGTAGGGTTGAGTGACGAAATACGAAAAAACGAAAACATTAACAAAATACACGGCGATGTTTACACAGTGGTAGCAAGTAATCATGTTGATAATAAAACTTATTAAAGACGGATTGCTTTAGGTTCAACAACTATAGGCTCTTTTAAAGTCTCTGATTCATTAAATATATCAAAAAAAGAAGGTTGGCCATCATTATCTTTTTCTGATGAACGACCAAGCTTCTCTTTTTTACGTAGTTTAAATTTCTCAATATACCAATCATTTAATTTCTTTAAGTAAGAATTTCCAGCTTCTAAATCTGCAATTCTTGTGTTTAATTTTCTGTTTTCTTCTTGTAGTATTTTTTCTCTAGGATCAATATCAAAGTCGCATTTTTCAAGCATTTCCTTATGGTCGGTATAGACGTGTTCCCCAAGTACACCGAATTTATTCGCCAGCTCCTTTGCTTTTGCATAATTAATGTCACAAACACCTGCAAGCGTTACATATGGGTGTTCGTTATAAATACTCGCATGGGTATGTCCCCATATTCCCGCTCCGATAATAGCAACTTTTTTGATCCCATGATTACCTCCATTCCTGCGCATTTCTTGTGATAATGTCGATTTCATTGGATAATTATTGTATAATATAATGTGAGTTTCTTTGAATGATATTATCGGATCTAAATACTAACGAAAGGTAAATAATAATAATGAAAAAACAGAAAGAAGAAATGCGGGTTTTACAATCACTGCAAGATAATTTTACATCTATGTTCTTTGAGCAGACTTTTATGTCCAGACTGGACTGGTTCATCTATTTGAACAAGATGGCTCCAAAAGGCGGTGTAGTATTTGTAGGCGACTCCTTGACACAAGAATTTTTAATACGTGATGTATATCCCAACAGGAATTATCACAACAGGGGAATCGGAGGAGATACCACTGTAGGTTTATTAAAAAGGATGGACGAAAGTATTTATCAATTAGAGCCAAGTAAAGTAGTCTTGCTGATAGGAACTAATGACTTTGCCATTCTGCATTCGACACCGGAAACGGTTACAGATAACATAGAGCGGATTTGTAGATCAATAAAGGAAAAACTTCCCGGGACAGAACTAGTTTTAGAATCGATCTATCCTACCATTAGTCAAGATTATAAACAGATTGATGAAGAAGCTATTAGCCAGCGTTCTAATATTGTAATTGATGCAGCCAATGAAAAATTAAAATTAATTGCTGCAGATATGCAAATTGAATATGTTGACATTAACAGTTCCCTAAAGGATGCAAATGGTCAATTAAAAAAAGAAATTTCGAGAGATGGGCTGCATTTGAATACAAAAGGCTATGAAATCGTACAATGCCTGCTACAGCCATATTTAGAGGTTGATTGACCTGATATATAAAAGTAATAATGATTTACAATAACGAAATAAGAATGTAATAAGGTTTGAAATTATAACATAGTAAAAGAATTTTACTAATAGATGTTGACATATCGTATATTATTCAATATAATATCATTACAATAACTATTGGTTTTACTTTAGGATGATTAGAAAGCATTACATAGTAAATAAGATTTATAAAGATAGGGAGCAAAACAAAATGCATGGAACACTGATTGGTATGAATCAACGTAATATGAATGATAAGAATAAGGGTGTTTTACTAAAGTCTATTGTAACCCAAGGACCCATGTCCAGAGTTAAACTCAGTAAGCTTTTGGGCCTAAGCAAGATGACTATTACCGGGATTGTTAATGAATATCTTGCTAAAGGCATATTGCAGGAATGCGGATCGGCAAGTTCGACAGGCGGAAGAAAACCCATGTTTCTGGACGTAGTACCAAATTCCCTTCTATCCTTAGGGGTATCTATAGGCAGGGATGTCATTCAAGTAGGTATAATAAATTTAAAGGGAGAAGTTATCCAATCTGAAAACCTGCCTTTTGCTCCGATTGTTGATGGTGATGCTTTTCTTGGAAGTATTTTTTATCTTTGTGATGAGCTTTTAAAGCACAAGCTAAGATCTAATATTTGGGGAATTGGTGTATCTTGTGCAGGACCACTTTCAATCCAAAATGGAATAATTTTAAATCCGCCTGACTTTAATGATATCCGTGATATTCATATTACAAAGGAACTTCATGAAAGATATTCATTGCCGACATATCTGCATAATGATATGTGTACTGCTGCTCTTGCGGAGATGTATTTTGGTAACACAGAGAACTATAACAGCTTTGCATATATCGGGATTTCAGCAGGTATAGGAGCCGGGATAATAATTGATAAAAAAATATATAGCGGTACCATGGGATTGGCAGGGGCTATTGGTCATAGCACTGTTGAAAGAAATGGATATCCTTGTGAATGCGGCCAGAGGGGGTGCCTGGAAAAATACAGCAGCACCAAGGCGGTCCTAGAATGGGCAAAGAATAATGGTGCGGAAGATGATATTACTTGGTTTGAACTTGTAAGAAGGGCAAATAAAGGCGATTCCATATGCCAGAAAGCTATAGAGAGAATGATTGATTATCTTGGAGTTGCTATAAATAATATGCAGATGGCACTTGACATAGAATGCATATTTATAGGCGGTGATTTGTATTTCTTCAGAGATACCGTAGTGAACCATATAAAAGATAAACTGCAAAGTCAATCCCTAGCTTGGAGTCAGCGTAGAAGAGTAAAAGTTGAAGCGTCTTCATTTATGGGGAATGCCAGCTTTATCGGGATAGCCGCCATGGTAATGGAAAATAATCTAACGGTCTAGCCAGAAAGGAGCAGATAGGTGAATGATATTAAGCTTTGGGCAAGGCTAATCTGATGGGAGGGATGAGGAAAGAAGCTATCTGAAGCAACAAGTCGACAAAACAAACACGGAGAAAGGATGAGAAAAATGAAGACTATGAAAAAAACTTTATCATTATTACTAGTAGCCGCATTATTAATGTCAGTCTTTACAGCATGTTCTAAAGATGGGAAAACAGATAAAACTGACACGAAACAAAATGACAACACGAAAGCAGAGCAGAATGACAGCTCAAAAAAAGAACCGGACAGCAAGACGGAAGAAAAACAGGTTACTCTAGTAGTTTGGGGAGACACAGCTAATCAGGCAACTCAGGAAACAACATTTACGGCACTAAACAAAGCTTTTGAAGATAAGTACCCAAATATAAAACTGGATTATCAATATTCCGGGAGCTACGAAGCACTCAATGTAGCAGTACAGTCTGATTCACTTCCCGATCTATTCTGGGTTCAGGGAAACAAAACAAATAAAATGAAGGAAATGGCAGAAGGAGGCTATTTACTTAACCTCGACAAATATAATTTTGAAACCAGCAGATTCCCTGATGAGTGTATACAGTATGCCACAGAAAGCGGTTCACTATATTGCTCATTCCCATCATTTTTTGATTATGCACTTATGTACTACAACAAGGATATGTTCCAGAAGTATAACTTAAGTGTTCCGGAAACATGGGATGATTTTGTGAATATACTGGAGACATTAAAGAGCAATGGTGAAACACCGATTTCATTCGGAGGAAAAGGTGAATTTGACCGTTACTGGCTTATGGGAGTAATGGGTCCTGCATTATATGATAATGTTTTAGGACAGATTAACGATAGGGTAACGGATGTTGATTACAGTAATATGGTGAAAGGTTTTAATTATTACCGGGAATTCGCTGAAAAAGGATACTTAGGCGAAAATATTGAAGCTACAGATGGAACGGGTGCACAGCTTGCATTTATGAACGGAAAAGCAGCAATGATAGTGGATGGTACATGGAGCAATTCGATATATTCAGAAAGCGGCCTTAATGTCGGACGCTTTGCCCTGCCGGGAGAAGACGGATTAAAGTATTCACAATATGGTCCCAGCAATGTTAATACATATGCTGCATCATCAAAAACCAAGTATCCGGATGAAGCAGCCAAATATATAGAGTTTTTAAACAGCTTAGAAGCACAGCAGATAGTTTTTGATAATTTCGGAAGTATCCCAATGGTAAAAGATATAGAAATAGCCGATGAAGCTACAAAGGAAATGGCTGATTTTGATGTTGTTGGATACAATATATACAATGTATTAAGCTCTTGGGCCGGTGAAAACTGTGCACCGCAGGATATATTCTTAGGTGACATACTGCCAAAGTTAATGATGTCTGAGTATAACGGAGACGAAGCAGTAGCAAAATTAAAGGATGAACTCGCAAAGGGTAATTAAAGGACAATAAACACATTACAGGACGATAAAAAAGCTCCTCCTGTTACCCGAGGAGCTTTTTTATTTGAACTATAGGAGAGGATAACCATTGATGAACTGGATTAAGAAAAGGCCCTATCTGTTGTTCCTGACTCCGGGAATTATATTGTATTCGATATTTGTAATTTACCCTATTTTTGCAGCAGCCAATATAAGCCTTTATAAATGGAACGGAATTGGTAAAAGAGTTTTTGTGGGCATCAATAATTATATTGAGTTATTTACTAATCAGGATCTGTTTAACCAAATGACAAATGCATTAAAAAACAGTTTTTTAATATTTGCTCTGACTGTTATTTTTGTCATCCCGATACAGATTATTATGGCATATATAATTTACAGTAAAGCCAGGGGAAAAAGTTTTTTCCAAGCAGCCATATTTTCCCCACAGTTTATTGCAACTCCGATTATTGTATTTATATTTACCTTGATTTTTGACGGGAACATAGGGCTGTTTAATAAATTATTGGAGGTGGCAGGGTTTGGCCACTTGGCAAAGCCATGGCTCGGTATTCCCAAAATGGGAATATACATCGTATGGGGCATGATTTCATGGGCCGGTGTCGGCGTAGGCATGATTTATTTTTTAGGTGCAATGAAGATGATAGCTTTTGAGGAAATGGAAAGCGCTTATTTAGAGGGAGCGGGATTTTGGAAAAGATTATTTTATATTGTACTGCCTAACATTAAAATGACAGCATTAAATCTTGTCTTAATATCCTATATTATTGGAATGACTATTTTTGACTATAGCTATATTCTTGGAGGAATTTCGGGAGGAATTAAAGGAAGCGTTGATGTCATGTCATTATTCTTCTATAGAATGGCTTTTGGGGATTCAAACCCTCTTGGCGGAGTCATAAGTGATAATTCTATAGGAATGGGTACTACAATCGCATGTGTATTGTTCTTCATGGTTTTTATTGTTTCCATGGTTCAGATTTTAATTGTCTACAGAAAGGAAGAGGAATAACATATGAACAAGCATCAGGGAAAAGCGGCGGGATTTATAAAAGCGTTTCTATGGATTTATTGCTCCTTCATTGTATTTATATTAGGGTATATTACTTATAATTCTTTAAGGCCTAAAAGTCAGATATTATCAAATACTTTTGGTAAGCCCACCGGTCTGTCCTTTGACAATTATAAAAAGCTGATCATTGATGATAAATTCTTCAGATATTTCGGAAATAGTGCAATCATACTTATTGCCAGCCTGGTATTGCTTATATTGTTATCATCCTTAACTGCTTATGGTATAGCAAGGTATAAATTTAAGATGAAAAAATTCGTTAGAATATTTTTTCTGATTGGATTAATGTTTCCTGTACAGCTTGGTATTGTACCTATATTCTTGATAATGTCAAAATTAGGCCTGATAAATAATATGGCATCTGTAATTCTGATTTCTGGGACTAATGTATCCATGCCCGTATTTATGCTGTCTAATTTTTTTGCGGGTCTTCCGAAGGAGATGCAGGAGGCAGCACAAATTGACGGAGCCGGGGAATGGACGATATTCCAAAAAATAATGATGCCGCTTGCAAAGCCGGTAGTAATGGCTGTATGTATTACGGTATCGGTACAGATATGGAACCAGTTTTTTATACCGCTTATCTTTATCCAGAGTGATAAGTTAAAAACAATTCCGCTGCTCGTTACTAAGTATACCAACAATTTGATGAGCAGTATCAATCTTGCACTTGCAATCTCCGTATTATCAACAATACCTATACTTATTATATTCATATTCTTCTCCAACAAAATAATTGACGGAGTAATGGCCGGTGCGGTAAAGGGGTAAATGGTTAAGCAAGACATTATCGTCAGAAAGGAAAAATGTTTATGAGGATAGGTATTGACATCGGAGGAACTACAGTAACGGTAGGTATGCTGGATGATAATAGCGTTATAAATAAAGAAACCATAAAAACATATCCCAAGGATGGAGCTGATAAGGTAATCAAACGGATTAACCTTACTATACAGTCTGTTATTGACCAATCGGGCGCCTGTCTGTCTGATATCAGCCATATTGGTATCGGATGTGCCGGGATGCTGGACCGATCGAGAGGCACCATTATATACTCTAATAATTTCGGCTGGAAAAATGTCCTCTTGAAGGATAAGATCCAAAAGGTTTTTCCCTTGCCGGTCTATTTGGAAAACGATGCAAACTGTGCTGCACTGGGTGAGTATGTTGCCGGTACCGGTAAAGACTATAACTCTATGGTCATGGTCACCTTTGGGACAGGTATCGGAGGCGGCATTATATTCGATGATAAATTATTCAGAGGAAACAACGGATTTTCAAGTATTATAGGACATTTACTGCTGGTAACGGATGGTGAATTATGTACCTGCGGAAGGAAGGGATGTTGGGAAGCTTATGGTTCTGTCAATGCCCTTGTGAAGGATGCAGGCGAACTGGCCGATCAAAACCCCGATTCAATGCTTAAGAAATTAAGTGACAGGGACGGGGAGCTAAATGGTAAAAACATATTTGAAGCAATACGGCAAAATGATAAGGCGGCTTGCGAGTTGTTTAGCAAATTCATCCACTATATGGCGGAAGGTGTTACGGATATCGTTCATGTGTTTAATCCTCAGTCCATTATTATAGGAGGAGGGATAAGTGAACAAGGGGAAATAATTCTGGAGCCCTTACGGGAGCTTGTATTGAAATATACATATTGCGGAGCGACTACAATGCCTGTCATTAAAACAGCCAGCCTGGGCAATGAAGCAGGAATTGTAGGAGCTGCCAATCTTGATAAATATCATGACTAATAACCTTAATTTAGGGAGAGTTGATTAAATGGATCTAAAGAAGAATGCATATCTAAAAGCAGGCGTAAAAGCACCATTATTAGAGAAGATACCTTATTATCCGGTAAACCTAGTTAATGATTACGGTCTTACCGAGGAAGGCAGCCGGACGTCTTTGCATGATAACCACCCCCTTGGGGATACCATGTGGCTTTTGAAAAACCAGGATAAACCTATTGAAATAGTCTTTGATTTTGATGGATTTTATCCGATAGGGGAAATGTGGGTATGGAATTATAACAGGTACGATCACAATAGCAACATAAATTATAGTCCGTGCGGTATCCGTGAAATCACTTTATTCACCTCAATTGACGGGTTTAATTGGAAGAACCTTAAAGAAAATAATGGGCAATATATTTTGGCGAAAGCAAGCGGTGAGAAAAATCATAAAGCTACCAATGATCTAAATGGGGATCCAATCAAGTTTAACGGTGTTACAGCCCGGTATGTGAAAATGCTGGTTGTCCCTGTACCGGGTCTGGGAAATTGGGATCAAGAAAATAAGTTTAGTCATTCATTTGGGCTATCTAAGGTTAAGTTTTTCCTGGGTGAGGGTTATATGGCTTGCCCTGATGAAGAGTGGAGTGCAATATTAAAAAACTTGAACGGATGGACAGGGAGTGACGGGGTATTCACCATTCCTATGAGCGGCAGTGAAGCTTCGGGACAAAATATCGACACTGTCATTACATTTGGTGATTCGCTGATTGATAATGTCGATCCGGTTACCATGCATCGAAGTGATGATTTTGTGATGATACATAATTCTTATTGTATAATAAATGATTCAAAGCCAATAAAAGAGAATGTAGAATTCTTTTGGGCTAAGGATAAGGATGGCAGGCCGGAAAGTGTTTTTGTGCCAGATATTAATGTCCAAAACGACAAATCATCACATGGTTATTACTGGCCTCAGGATAGTGTTATTATTAATAACTCCTGCTATACCTTCCCGATAGTGGTTTTAGATTACCCTGAAGGGCCTGAAGGCTTCCAATTTAAAGTGGATGGCGTCGCAATGATTGTGTCGCCGGTAAAGGACAACAAAATTCACTTTGACAAAGGAAAACAGCGTAAAGTTAACCTTTACCACGATGGTATGGGAACAGGAGACATATTATATGGGGGCTGTATATTCCCCAATACGAAAGCAGGAGGCGCTGAGAATCCGGACGGTTATATCTATGTATATGGACATAAAAATGTTAATTTCACAGCCGATCTCTGTATCGCAAGGATTTTAGAGGAAGAAATAGAAAACCCGGATGCATGGAGATTTTATGATGGACATAGCTGGGTGGAGGATATTTCTAAATCGGCAATGATTGCAGAGAATGTATCCTGTGAGTTAAGTATATCAAAAATAAAAGGCAGGCTTCATAACGGGAAATACCTTCTGATATTCCAGGAATATGTTAATTCACCGATAATATCCTACCGTATTGGTGAAAGCCTATGGGGGCCGTTTTCAGAAATTAAGCAGCTTTATTGCTGTCCTGAACCGTATACCGGAGGCGGGAAATATTCTTATAATGCAAAAGGACATCCGCATCTTTCCAAGGATGGGGAGATGCTAATAAGCTATAACACAAATACCATAGGGTGGGAAATGCATATGAAGCATGGAGACTACTGCCGTCCCAGATTTATTAAAATGAGCGAAATCGTCTAGAAATTAGACATAGACTAACCTGTTTGTTTTACTTGGAGCCATAAAAATTGAAAGGCATGGGTGAAAATGTGAGGAAAAAAGTTTTATATGATTATGTTATTAATACAAAGGTTACCGGGCCGCTAAGTAAAAACTCCTTGATCTGGACAAAAAACATAGTCGGAGATTATGGAATCAGCGACACTGACAGTCCGAATGCGGTGCATGATAATCAAAAATATGGCTATAGCATGTGGATCAAGGAAGAGGCACCGGAGGATTTTGAGCTGGTTTTTGACTTTGAGGGCAGCTATCCCATAGGTAAAATGTATATTTGGAACTATAACAGATATGATAGTGATGAGCCTCAAAAGGATTATATTGCTTGTGGGTTAAGAGAAATAAAGCTTTTTACATCAGTTAATCAATACAACTGGGAGGAGCTGAAAGGTAAAGGATACCCCTACATATTACAAAAAGCAACCGGTGAAAAAGATATGGCTGCAACAAATCTCTTATCAGGCGAGCCGGTTGATTTTGGCGGTATTACGGCCCGCTATGTAAAGCTTAGGATAATTGCTTCCCCCGGTATCGGAAACTGGGATAAAGACAATAAATTCAATAACTCCTTCGGGATTTCAAAAATAAGATTTTTTACTGGGGAAGGCTATGCTGTCTTAAAAGATGACGAATGGACAGAACTCTTTGCACGCAGGGATGGATGGGCAGGAGGAGACGGTATCTACAGCATTCCTCTGGATGGAAAGGATAATATACCCAATCATGTCCATACAATGTTTACCTTTGGTGATACCTTGATTGGAAATGCAGAGAATTATTGCGGCAGAAGAAGCGAGGACACTTTCATGATAAACAATTCTATTTGTGTCCTCAAAAATGGAGAACCAAAGATTGATAACATCTCCTTTCATTGGCAAAAGGATGCAATGGGAAATAATCAAAGCGCCCTTATTCCGGACAGGAACATATTTAGCGACTATTCAAAGGATACTTTCTTCTGGGTCCAGGATGGGGTGGTAGTTGACAATACCTATTATAGCTTCCCATATATTGTACGTGATGAGCCGTCAAATCCTGAAGGCTTTGGATTTGCGATTGAAGGTGTTGCCATGCTGTCAATAAAGACGGATGGAGAAAAGCTATACTGGACGGATGCAAAGCAGCAGGAATTTAAACTCTTCCATACTTATGAAGATAACAGCATGTTGCTTTTCGGAGGAGCAGTCTTCAACAATACCAAAGAAGCCGGTGCGCTTAATCCCGATGGATACATATATATTTATGGCCATAGAAGCGTGTTTTTTACAAAAAACCTTTATGTATGTAGGGTAAAGAGAACTGAGATTGCCGATATTTCATCTTATAAGTTCTGGAACGGACAGGCCTGGGCAGATTATATTAAAGACGCAGAGCCAATTGCAGAGAATGTGTCCTGTGAATTAAGCATATCATATATAACCGGAAAATTAAATAATGGGAAACTAATAATGATATTCCAGGAGTATGCAAACTCACCCATGATATCTTACCGGATAGGCGAATCCCCGGTAGGACCCTTCAGTGAAATTACCAAGTTGTATAACTGTCCTGAACCGGAAGAGGGAAGAAGCATATATGCGTATAATGCGAAAGCCCACCCGCATTTATCAGGGGATGATGAGCTGCTGATAAGCTACAATGTCAACGCCTGCAATATGGATATGAACATGGCACATTCTGAAATATATTCTCCAAGATTTTTAAGGTTAGTCGAGGTTTGTAATGATCTATAATATAGACATCGAATACAACCATAGTTCCAAATCACAATGCATTTGAATCAGATGGTTTTATACATAAAGAGGAGGGAACGGATTGTATAATGAAATACGGATGCCTAATTTTGAAGAAAGACCGATAAAAGAAATTAAAAACAGTTTTTCAGTAAGAGGCTATTCAAAAATCACCCGGCAGCTGAATAAAGGGATAGATACTATCGCTAAGGAAAAAAAGGTAATTGTCTTTGATTATTATCATGGTGTGGATGAACAGGCCATGCTTGACAATGTATTGAGGAATATTGGAAACGCAACCTTAATTGACAGCAGCCATGCAAAATATTCCGAAGATATTATAATGGACAAATTCGGCAAATACATAACTGATGACAGAATCTTTGGCGTATATTGCTGGGAAATAATTGATGCTTGCTTTGATCCCATAAAAGTCAAGGAAATAAGGGACAGGATAGAAGAAGCCTCAGGATTGGTAATCTTATATGGAGTTGCCTCATCCATAATAACCAGGGGTGACATTCTTGTTTACTGCAATATATCCTATCAGGAAATTAATAAGCGATATATGGAAGGGCTTGATAACTGGGGTGCAAAAAATCATGACGAAGATTATGAGCGGAAACTAAAGAGAGGGACCTTCTTTGAGTTCGTGATGCAGGACAGGCATAAGCGTCCTCTTCTTAAGGAATGCGATTATATGATCGACTGCAATGATACAGAAAATCCGGTCCTGGTAACAGGAGAGGAATTCAGGAATGTGTTGACACTCTTTGCAAGCACCCCATTTAAGGCAGTGACCGCTTTTATCCCAAGCGTCTGGGGCGGCGACTGGTGTAAAAAAGTCCTGGACTGTGGCAAGGATCTGGTTAATACAGGGTGGGGAATGAATGGCTTCCTGGAAGTACAGTCCGTACTAGCCAAGGTCGGTGATAACGTAATGGAATTCCCCTCCACGGATATATATAATTATAACCCGAAAGAAACTTTGGGAAAAAAAATCTTCTATTTATACGGATATTGCTGTCCGTTACATGTCAACTTCCTGGATACCTATAGAGGAGGGAACTTAAGCCTACAGGTCCATCCGACAACATCATATTCACAGGAGGTTTTCAATGCAAAATACGGTCATTTTGAAAGCTACTATATATTAGATGCAACAGAAGAATCGTTGGTTTACCTTGGAACTAAGGATGGGGTAAAAAAGGACGAGCTGATAGAGGCTTTTGAAAAAGCACAGGAAACAAATGAATTTGATGATGAAAAATATATTAATAAATTTCCTGTAAAAAGGCACGACCATATTTTCATACCGGCCGGAACAATCCACTCTTCAGGTATAAATACATTGGTTTTGGAAATCGATATGACTACCTTTGCAACATTTAAGCTATGGGATTGGAACCGGGTAGATTTGGACGGAAGGCCCCGACCGATTAATATTGACCATGGGAAACATAATATACAGGAGGAATTCCAGACAACGCTTCTTAAAGACATGTTTATTTCAAAAAAGCAGGAGATCGGACGCGGTCATGGATGGGTTAAAGAGCATTCCGGAACTATGCCTTTTGAAGCACCTATCAAGGTTGACCGGTATTGGTTCAACAATTTAATTTACTTTGAAACCAATGACTGCATCATAATTCATGTACTGGTTGACGGGGAAGAAGCGATTGTTGAAAGTATGGATGGAGAGTTTGAACCCATGGTATTTCATTTTGCCGAAGCAGTATTCGTACCTGCCTCAGTCGGACATTATACAATACGTCCATTTGGACGCTCTGAGGGTAAGCAGTGTGCGGTGCTTGAGATATATATGAACATTTAAGCCCATTATTACTAAGGAGGATTATTTATGCGTAATTATGATTTGTATCCTGAAACTAAAATTAAAAAGTACAGTGGTTCCTGGAGAGGGTATCAGGCAATTATTGATATATTACTGAAAAAAATAAAAGCCATGGATAAAGAAAAAATAACCCTAGCTATTGAATGTTATCCGGGGATAGACAATGAAGAAATACTTCATGGTTTGGTTGAAAAATTAAATCCTGACAAAGTGATTTTTGCTGATGATGCCGCCTTTAACGGGGATAGGATAACGGACATGGTAAAAAGAAATCTTACTGACGACAGGGTTTTTGGAGTAATGTCCCATTTCCTTATGGAGGAATTCTTTCCCGAGGATGCGGTTTTAAAGGAAGAGGATTATGCAGAAGGGCTTACGGTTGTATATGGAACAGGAGCAACAATCATATCAGATCCGGATTTGCTTATATATGCAGATTTGGCACGATGGGAGATACAGCAGCGATATCGGAAAGGAATGTCAAACTGGAAGATAAATAATCCGGATGAGGATATACTAAAAAAATATAAAAGAGGGTATTTCTTTGAGTGGAGAATTGCCGACAGACAGAAATACAGGATATTTTCCGGGATAGACTTTCTCCTTGATACAAATGTTAAAGATGATCCTAAAATGATAACCGGGGAAGATTATCGATATGGGTTAGAGCAAGTAGTAAAGAAACCATTCAGGGTTGTGCCTTATTTTGACAGCAGTGTATGGGGAGGCCAATGGATGAAAGAAAAATTCGGCCTTAATCCCGATGTAATTAATTATGGCTGGGCTTTTGATGGGGTACCGGAGGAAAACAGCCTATATTTAAGATATGGTGATGTGCGTGTTGAGGTGCCTTCCATGAATTTAGTCAATCAATATCCTGATGAACTATTAGGACCTAAGGTACGCAGCCGGTTCGGCAGGGTATTCCCTATAAGATTCGACTACCTTGATACCATGGACGGAGGAAATCTAAGTCTTCAGGTACACCCCCTAACGGAATACATACAGGATAGATTCGGGATGCACTATACACAGGATGAAAGCTATTACATACTGGATGTAAAAGAAGATGCATCAGTTTACCTTGGTGTAAAGAATGGTACAAAGCTTGATGAGCTTATGGAGGATCTTGAAAAAGCACAACAGGGTGACTACCGTTTCCCGGATGAAAAATACATTAATGTTTTCGGCGCAAAAAAGCATGACCATTTCCTGATACCTGCGGGCACGGTCCACTGCGGAGGAACCAATACGGTTATGCTTGAAATAAGTGCATCAGCCTATATATTCACATTTAAGTTATGGGACTGGGAACGGACAGGACTGGACGGAAGACCAAGGCCGGTTCATCTTCAGCATGGAAGAGAAAGTATTCAGACAAAATATGATACTGATTGGGTTGAAAAGAATCTTATTAACCGTTTTGAAACCCTGCATGAGGATGATGATAAAAAAATAGAGCGGACAGGATTGCATGAATTGGAATTCGTAGAAACCAGGCGCTATTGGTTTGAGGATAAAATCATAATAGAAACCATGGAAAGCGTAAATATGCTTAATCTCGTGGAAGGGGAAGAGGCTGTGGTGGAATGTCCTGACGGCAGCTTTGAACCATTTACCGTACATTATGGGGAGACCTTCATAGTACCCGAGCAGATTAAAAAATACAGCATACAACCGATAAATAATCCTGAAGGAAAAAAACATGCAGTAATACAGGCTTTCATTAAAAACTTATAATGAAAAAGATAAAATAATTGAGGAAGCCATTCAGAAAGAAAAGCAGAAGCAGAATAGGGTAGATAACTTAGATCAAGAAAAGATCTACGAAGAATGGAGGGTTAAAGAAGGTGAAGCAAAGTTTGATGAGTATATGCAAACCATTAAAGATAGCAAAACTGAAAATGATAGTGTCCCACATGAATTAGATTAAGACTTTTAATTGTGAGAGATATATTCGCCGATTGAGGAGAAACAGGCTTCAATCGGCGATTTTCTGTTCCTAAAAGTTCTTATTAGAAAAGTATTGACATACTGGTCTATTTAGAATAGACTTATAATATGAAGTCGATACTGAATAGACCAAGGAGGTTTACCATGAAGGAATATAAACTTGCAGAGACAGAAGAAAGGTTTGCAGATATCATTTGGCAGAAGGAACCAATAGGTTCCGGTGATCTCGTGAAGCTATGTGAAAAGGAAATGAATTGGAAAAAGTCCACAACATATACGGTACTAAAAAAGTTATGTGATAAGGGCATTTTTCAAAATAAAAATGCTGTAGTTTCGTCACTAATCTCAAAGGAAGAATATCAAGCCAAACAAAGTATACGTTTTGTTGAGGATACCTTTGGAGGATCTTTACCGAAATTTCTAACAGCTTTTATCAGCGGGAAAAAATTGACTAATCATCAGGCTGAAGAGTTGAAAAGATTAATTGATGAGCATAAGTCCTACTAAGGAAGACTGGGAGGTGTAGCAATGAATAGATTGTTTCTAGCTGTTATAAATATGAGTCTTACGGCAAGCTATGTAATTATATGTGTAATATTTATTAGGCTACTTCTTAAAAAGGCTCCAAAGGTCATCTCATATGCCTTATGGGGCGTGGTTGCTTTTCGCCTGATAATTCCATTTTCCTTTGAAAGCATGTTTAGTCTTATACCACGAAATACAAATGCTGTATCAATCCCACATAATATTATATATCAGGAAACGCCGCAGATTAATAATAAGATAGAGGTAGTTGATTCATTAGTAAACAAATCACTTCCCACACCGACTGTTGGAGCTAGTGTAAAGACACAACAAATTTATGTAGTGATAGGGGCATATATCTGGGTTTTAGGCATAATTGCATTGCTTGTTTATAGCCTTTTATCTATATGGCTTTTAAAAAAGCAACTGAAGGATGCACAATTAATAGAGAAGAATATATACGAAGCCAATAATTTGAAAACACCGTTTTTGCTCGGTTTGATAAGACCAAAGATATATTTACCGGTTGGACTTAATGCCACCGAAAAAAGCTATATTTTGCTACATGAACAGACTCATATTCGTCGAAAAGACAACATCATAAAAATATTAGCATTTCTTATATTGTCATTTCACTGGTTTAATCCCCTTGTATGGATTGCCTTCAAATTAATGAGTACAGATATGGAGCTATCCTGTGACGAAAGAGTATTAAGAGAAATGAAGGAAGATATTAAAAAGCCTTACGCGAATTCTTTATTATCGCTTGCTATTGGAAAACAAGTCGTGAGTGGTAGCCCACTTGCTTTTGGTGAAGGTAATGTAAGAGGGAGAATTAAAAATGTGTTAAACTATAAAAGGTCAAGGTTTTGGTTGATTATAGCAGCAACAATTGTTGTTATCGCTATAGCCATTGGACTTTCTTCTAATCCCCCTAGTATAACTCCTTCTATGATGTGGGCAAAATCTTTACAGGTTGATGATATTCAAAATATTGAGCTTATTATATATCCCTCATCTCAAGAAGAACAATATAAAAAATACGAACCTGATGAGTTTACTGAAATTGTAAAACTGATTAATAAGAGCAGAGGTAAACTTGTTAATAAACCTGAGGATATTGCTGGAGGTGGACAGAGCTTTTATATTACGACAAAAGATGGTACCATTCACCATATTGCCAATAA
>SHOH01000206.1 GCA_004294845.1 Anaerolineaceae bacterium | reverse complement strand
ATTTAATTGAAGTAAATGAAGCATTGGACTATTTCGGACAGAAATTATTAGGAGTCATTTAAATAAAATAATGCAATATATTATTTCGTAGGAGGATTTGTTATGGGATGTTTAGGTAATATTATTTGGTTTGTATTCGGTGGATTTATAAGTGGATTAAGCTGGCTTCTTGCAGGCTGCCTGTGGTGTATCACTATTATAGGTATACCGGTTGGAATGCAGTGCTTTAAGTTTGCAAGCTTATGCTTCTTTCCCTTTGGAAAGGAAGTTATCTATGGTGGGGGAGCAGGTTCTTTGCTTCTGAATATCATCTGGCTACTTCTTACAGGCATACCTCTGGCTATTCAATCTGCAGTATTTGGAGTAATCTTATGTATCACTATCATTGGAATACCGTTTGCTTTACAGCACTTTAAGATTGCTAAGCTTGCCCTGATGCCCTTTGGAGCTACCATTAAATAATTGCCTTGACGTTAGTTTAGTCGTATGATAATATTCAGGTAGAATATATGGAAATATAAAGAGGTTTCGAAATATATGTTGATTATTAAATAATTCTTTTCATGAGATGTATAAGGATATAACACAGAGATGATGTAAAGTTATCTCTAGTCCTTGTTGTATTCTATCATTTTTTGAAGGGGATTTTTTGTGCTCATTTATTTTCGGGAGCTCTTATTTTTGTGTCCAAATCAGAAAGCGAGGTATCGGTATGACAATTTTATTAGGTTTAATGGGTTAGATGCGACGAAGTTTCAGTCGCATTCCTACCTGAGTCATTCAATGCAGAATTACCATCAGACAATCTATTTAGGAGAGGAAGTGCGATATATGGCGCAAATAATTATTGAAAGCATGAGCTTTTATTATAAAGAATTCTTTGAATCGATTTTTGAGAATGTGAATCTTAATCTGGATAGTAACTGGAAGCTGGGTCTTATCGGGCGAAATGGCAGAGGGAAGACAACTCTGCTTAGATTGCTCCATGGGGAGCTTTTACCCGATAGGGGTAAAATCATTAAATCAATTAATACAGAATTCTTTCCCTATCCGATGGATCTAAATTATAGCATAACAATGGATGTTATAAAGGAGAATATCGGAGGACTTAGAACCTTAGAGGAAAACCTTGAGGATTTGAATTGTTTACAAAGGTATATTGACCTTGATGGATTTCAGATGGAGAGTAGGATTCTTAAGGAAATGAATTTGATGAATCTTCCGGAGTCACTACTTGATAGAGAATATGAAACGCTGTCAGGAGGGGAAAAAACAAAAGTAAATCTTATTATATTATTTTTGAAGATTAATGTATTCGTATTACTAGATGAACCTACTAATCATCTCGATATGGAAGGGAAAAGAATTGTTGCTGAATATCTTAAGGGAAAAAGGGGCTTTATAGTAGTATCGCATGATAGGCTGTTTCTGGATACAGTATGCGAACATATTTTGTCAATAAATAAGAAATCAATTGAAATTGAAAAGGGTAATTTCTCAACATGGCTTAAGAATAAGGAGTTGACAGAACAGTATGAGCTTAGGACAAAGGAGAGGCTACAGAAGGAAATTGTGTCCTTGGAACAAAGAGCTAGGACAAATAGAGCATGGGCTAACACCGCAAACAAACAGAAATCCGAATTTGCAGGACACTTTAGAACTAACGGTAGTCAGGCATATATGAGGCAGGCGAAGATGTCTGAGAAAAGGATAAGGGATAATATCGATGAAAAAAAGCTATTACTACGCAACTTTGAAAAGGAAAAAAAGTTACAGCTTAATCAAAGTGATGATATATCCTCATCTTGGCTACTGATTGCAGATCATATAAAGTTTGGATATACTCATAACATTATAATAGAAGATTTTTCTTTAACTATAAAACAAGGTGATATCATCTGGCTTCGTGGAGATAACGGCAAAGGAAAGAGTACTCTTCTAAGACTTATGAGTAAAAGACGTAATTTGGATGAAGAACAAGAAGACATTAACGGTGCAATTATGTCGGGTAATATATACCATACCCAAGGCCTTGATATTGCCTTCTCATATCAAGAGCCCCACCTAATAGGAGGATATGCCAGAGATTATTTTGATGACAGTCATGCATACTGGCATGAGCTATGCTTAAGCTTTGATCTTCCAAAGGATTTTTTAAGTCGTCCTATAGAGACCTATAGCATGGGCGAGATAAAAAAACTGGAGATGGCCAGAGCGCTATCCCTGCAAAACCACATATTATTTTTGGATGAGCCCTTAAATTATATGGATATTTATTTTCGTAAACAGCTGGAGGCTGCAATTGTACTATATAAGCCTACAATGGTATTTGTAGAGCATGATGAATGGTTTGGAGAGGCGGTTGCCAATAGAATAATTGAGCTGTGATAGTATAAACTATAAATAAAAGTATAAATATCAATGAATAAGTCCATGATTATAAGCAAATATTATTATTAGGAAAATTTATTAATGATATAGGAGGGTGTTTATGCCTGAGATAGGAAATATATTTATATGGTTAATACTTGGAGGAATTTCCGGATGGATAGCCAGTAAAATTATGAAAAAGGATGAAGAAATGGGAGCCGGAATGAATATTCTGGTGGGCATTATTGGTGCATTTGTCGGTGGTTGGCTTGCAGGCATATTTGGTCTGGGCCCGGCAACAGGTTTGAACCTATGGAGCTTCATTATTTCTATTATTGGTGCTGTAATATTATTGGCCATAGTAAATCTATTTAAAAGTAAATCATAATGCATATAAACCAGCGATTATAGGTAGATAACTACAAAATTATAACGCTGGTTTTTATTGTGTTTTTTAAAGCTATAGCCTATAATAAAGATAACATCTTGTAGCATTCTTTATTAAC
>SHOH01000205.1 GCA_004294845.1 Anaerolineaceae bacterium | reverse complement strand
CTTCGAACTCGTCCTTACCCACTCCACATAAGGGGCAAACCCAATCTTCGGGAACGTCTTCCCACTTTGTTCCAGGAGCTACTCCGTTATCGGGATCTCCTAATTCTTCATCATAAATGTAACCACAAGCTGTACATTCGAATTTTCTCATATTAGATACCTCCATATAGTAGTTTTTATCTTAAAGCTACATAATTATGTATACCACAATCTGGGATAAATCTCAACCATGATTTTGTCTTACATTATTATTTGCATAAATTGTATAACGCAATGTAACAAACATTAAAAAATAATAAGTTTATTACATCAATGATATAAACTTTACTTTATTAAAAATTTATTCTAATACAATCTACCCATGTAATCGTCTGAATGGCGTTTACTACACCAATAAAAAACCATGTCCCCTGCTCTAAGGCTAAAAGCTGCTCCTGTATTATCTTTCTTTTCTGCCACCCCACCTTCAGTTACCCACATTGAACAATGTCCATTATTTAGATAGTTTTCTCCATTGGTATAGGATAGATTCCGATTGCCGTTCTTATCATAGGTTTCTATACTAAAGTTCACTATTATATAACCATCCTTAAACCAAAAATCTTCATGATAATCAATGCCATACTTTCTAAGATGATCCTTAACATCATATCCTGATGGTACCGCATGGATGTTTGTAGGCAGCTTATAGGTGCCATACCAGCGTTGCATATACTTTGATAGGTTTAGTTCTGTCTCTTTGGCTTGTTCTTTCACCATATTAAATGATGGAAGACTTGCGATATGTGAAGCATAATCTATCCCAACAAAGGTACGAAACTGACTTGTAATACGAATATCACTGTATGAATACATGGTACCATATTGATATCTAATCTTATCATAGGTTGTCTGCATAACATTAGCGGTATTTCTTAGTTCATCTTCAGGTATATTACTATAAGTATTTCCCACTGTTCCCTGTTGTAAATTCGCTAGGTCTATACCTTGACCTATCTTTACAAGATGATGGCTCTTACCATAGAATTCTTCATCATAATAGATATCTACCTGCTGTCTGTTCTTCCCCTTCTCATCCACATGGTAAAATGTCGGAACTAATCTTACCTTACATCCAGTTCCATACATCTCACCTATGGTATCAAGCCTAAACCTAAAAGCATAACCGGTCTTTAGAGTACCTACATTATTAAATCTTGGATGGCTACTATTAAGAATAGGAAAAGTAAATCTTTCATATCTTCCGTTCTGATAGCCGTACTGATTCTTTATCCCTACTGTATAATAGTAGGCATAATCATCATGATAACTTGTCCTCTTTGTTCCATCTGTTCTACCCTCAAAGTATTTGAACCTTATACTATCCTTAATCCTAAAGGCATCTCGCCATCTTCCTTCATCGGATATATCATATAGAGTCAGTCCGTACATCCTTCCGGATATTTGAAATGTCTTGGTTGCGGTAGCTACATAGTTATTAAGATTAGTATTTCTTGTATCTTCTGTATTACTGAGCTTGTCCTCACCATTAACAGCTATGGTCCTAAACTGTGCTGTATAGGTACCTTCCTGTACCCACATGGGTACATAGAAACGGTATGTTTCCCTTCCAAGCACAATCCATGTACCTGCTTTTATGAACTCATCATTCTCAGGGTTGTTATCATTATTAGTATCAATATATACATCAAAGGGTAGCTTCATCTCATTTCTTACAATCCCCTTTGCCTTTGCTATGTATGATATATTATCAGGATCTATAAATGACCTCGAAAAATCCCTCTCATAATATCCCGTGCGATAGCTGTGGTTTAGGGTATTTGATATCCTAACAGTGAAGTCATTAAGGCTGTTATCAGGATCAAGTACCATATGATAAGCCCCCTCGGTAGGACTTATAAGCTGCACATACTTATCATTATCTGAGTAGACCTTTGGATCACATATGACAGGAGTGTGAATGATTACATCATTTACGTTCATATTATAGAATTTGCTTGAGTTAGCATTTATACTCATAGGGTGTCTTGCATATGTGACATTTCCATTAGAAGGGTATACACCATTTTTCTTAAGAGCATCTATAACCTTTCCCTCTGTAAATAATACCTTGTCATGAGTTATTCTATTGGATTGATACATTGAACCTGTATTTGGGGTCTGGGTAATCATCTCTGCATAGGAATCTGTCATAACAGTGCTTCCATTAAATTGAAGGTAATCGTTCTTTACTAATAACTGATCTGTCATTTCATATGCATAGGCAGTTAAATCCTCATATTCAATCCAAGGTCTATCACTGGTCTCTGACCTTATAGGCTCTTCATGAATAAGATTTATTCCTTCTACTACCTGTATAGGTGGAATTATGTGGTCATCTCTATTACTGCTATGTCTTGTGTTAAGATTAGGGACACTTAGAAAGCTTCCATTAGCACTAAGATTAACTTCCCCATTCAGAAGTGAGTAGTTATATATATTTGCTGTGCTTGGAAGATAGTATTCAAGGCTTTCTATCTCCCAATAGGAATAAACCCTATCAACCGCTATATACTGTGTATCAGTAACTATGTCCGTTACTTCCTCAGGTCCTCCAAATTCTTCCGGTGTTGCAGTATAATATTTCAAGGTATAATTCATGGTAACAGGCACGACAAATGTAACCTTACCGGTCTTATTAACAAGCCTATATCCCAAAAGATATTCCTTAGTCCTTACTGCTACATACTGGCTTTCTGTAGTGGATATGCCATCCTTAGAATCAAAATAAGATGCGCCATACTTATCCCCATTAATTATACCCTGGGGAGAAGGTCTATCAATAGGCAGCACAATAGGCGGTGCCGGATCCGGAATCACTACTTCCTGTATTAAATCATAGTAC
>SHOH01000204.1 GCA_004294845.1 Anaerolineaceae bacterium | reverse complement strand
TTATTGACTTTTTGTCAGATATTTCATATACTTAAAATATAGTTTATATCCATATATTATAGTATTTGATACACTAATATTGTATAGTGGTCGCATTAGCGACTAAACGAGAAGGAGTAGATTATTATGAAACATGCCTTAAAGCACCCCTTATTACTTCTTGATAACAGTAATATGAATACCCTCTTTAACGAAGGTGAATTCAAATGCACTAATATGACTTTCGAAGAGGCAAGGGAAATCATTGGTATGTATGAAAAAGATGAACTCGTACTATGCTTCACTCATCCTGATACCTACGATATTATTTTTAACTATATCGGTATCCCTAAGAAAGATTATGAATACAAGCAAATCCGCAATATGCGTGTTAACCAAGATGGTATAATATTTAAGATTTATACCACACCATCCGAAACACAGCCGATAATCCACGTCGGCGACGTGGAGGCGAAAAAAATCCAGAATATTTATGTATATTGTGTACATATAACAAGAACCAAATAGAAACAGCATAAAAGGTGCCATTGAATTGACCCCAATAAGTTAGACCTAAAATTTAACTTGTTGGGGTCATATCACTGCACCTTTTAGTTATTCGCATTCGTTACACTTACCGTAAAAGTATGTTACATGCCCTTCTACTTTTCCTGGAAAGTTCTTATTTGCTATATCATTAATACGATCGATAGAATCCATATCAATATCCAATACTCTTTGGCACTTATTACATAGGAAGTGGTAGTGATGCTGAGTATTGCCGTCATAGCGGTCGCTTCCGTCCATGCCGATAATCTTCATTACCTCCCCTTTATCTACCAGAAGGTTCAAATTCCGATATACTGTCCCTAAGCTAATATTAGGATAGGTTTCTCTGATGTCCATATATATTGTATCCGCAGTAGGATGCTCTTTAGAATGTGATAAATATTCCTTAATAGCCTCTCTTTGCCGACTGTATTTGGTAGTAGCCATAATAATCAACTCCTAAATCTAAGAAATTAAATGTATTGTTAAAATAATAATCATTATTATTATAAGCTTCTATAAATTATTAGTCAAGCAATTCCAAACACTAAAATTAAAAAGGCATTTACTAATGAGTTTTCTTGGTAATCTATTACAACATATACCTTTAATGTTATATCTAGCTATTTTTTATTAGCAGGTTCAATATTAAGGCTCTTTCCTTTTATCTTTGCCGATTTCATGGTCTGAATTACATCCGAGGCATACTCTCTGGGAACCTCAACAAATGTATACTTATCGTACATATCTATAGTGCCGATAAGCTTTCCGGGCATCCCGGTTTCTCCTGCAATGGCTCCAAGTATATCTCCGGGCTTAATTCTTTGCTTCTTCCCAAGATTGATGAACAATCTAACCATGCCATTCTCCGCTCCTGTATCTTCAAAATCGGAGTAGCTTCCTTTTTGTTCAGCTTCATATCTGTCATCACCCACAAGATATTTCAAAAATGCCGCAGCCAAATCAAGTGAGGTATACTTCTCTTCCTCATTGATTCTGCTTTCTATTATATCTATCATCTTAGACAGATCCTCGTCCTCCATGATATTAAATACCTTATCAAGAATCTTGCTCGCCTTTACTTCAGTTACATCATAGACAGACGGAATTGGTTGAAGCTTAATCTTTGTCTTACAGTATCTTTGGATATCTCTAAGCTTATATACCTCTCTGCCTACTACCAGTGTAAATGCCATTCCTGCTCTTCCGGCGCGTCCTGTTCGGCCTATTCTATGAACATAGTATTCATCATCCTGCGGAACATCATAGTTAAACACAGCCTCTACATCGTCTACATCAATTCCTCTTGCTGCCACATCTGTCGCTACTAAGATTTCTGTTCTGCCACTTCGAAAGCTCGCCATAACCCTGTCTCTTTGTTGTTGTTTCATATCACCGTGAAGACCTTCAGCAAAATATCCCCTTCCCTGAAGATTGCTTGTAAGCTCATCAACCATTTTCTTGGTATTGCAGAATATCAAAGATAGCTTAGGATTATAAATATCTATTAGTCTGGATAGAGCCTCTTCCTTCATCTTGGGACTGACCTCATAATAATACTGCTCTATCTTAGGAACTGTAAGCTCCTTTCTTATCACCTTAATTATCTGAGCATTGTCCTGATAGGTTCGTGCAATTTCCATTATAGGCTCAGGCATAGTTGCAGAAAACAATGCTGTCTGTCTATTAGCTGGCATATCCTTAAGAATGGTTTCAATATCCTCACGAAAACCCATATTAAGCATCTCGTCTGCTTCATCCAGTACTATCATTTTTACATTATCCAGGCGTATTGTTTTTCTTCTCATATGATCCATTAAACGGCCAGGTGTTCCGATAATTACCTGAATACCGCCCTTTAGGGATCTGATTTGCTTTGAAATTTCTTGTCCGCCGTATATAGGTAATATCTTTATACCATGCATGTATTTTGCCAATTTACGTATTTCATCAGCCACCTGTATGGCCAATTCTCTAGTAGGACACAATACCATTGCCTGAAGTGACCTGTTCTTTGGGTCCACCTTCTGCAATAGGGGGATACCGAATGCTGCTGTTTTACCTGTTCCGGTCTGTGCCTGTCCTATTATATCCTTTCCGCTTAGCATCGGAGGAATCGCCTTTACCTGTATCGGGGACATTTCTTCAAAACCCATCTCCTCCACAGCTCTAAGTATTTCATTGTTCAAATTCATTTCTTCAAATTTTGTTACTTCCATTAAAATATCCTTTCTTAAAATATCTATTCTATGGCAATCAGTAGGCATCCACTGATGATATATTATATCCAAGATTCTTGATTTACTATATCCGCCGAATAAGCAGATTAATCCTATTTCCTTGCGGAGCATTTTTAT
>SHOH01000066.1 GCA_004294845.1 Anaerolineaceae bacterium | reverse complement strand
CGATACTTTTACAATCTTATTGCAGGACAGGGGTTTTTATGGCTTTATCCTCCTGTCCTGCACCTTGTATTAAGATTATGTTTATTTGTGTGCATCAAGTTTTTCTTTTAATGCATTCTTTGCAACAACTCCAACAACGGTATCAACCACTTCTCCATTCTTAAAGATTATTAGTGTTGGGATTGACATTACACGGTACTGTCTTGCAGTATCAGGATTGTCATCCACATTAAGCTTACCGATTTTAAGGATGCCATCGTACTCTCCTGCAAGTTCTTCTATGACAGGAGCCATCATCTTACATGGTCCGCACCAATCAGCATAAAAATCTACCAGAACGGGCTTGTCCGACTCTAAAGCTTCTTTCTTAAAATTAGCATCTGTGAATTGAAAAGCCATATTTTTTCCTCCATTCTTAGTGTTTGGGTATCTGCATGGTATACAGATATCCTCTTCAAAATGTTATTGTATAGTATCTCATCATGTACTTATATTATGTGACTTTTATAATATGTGATGAGATTAAAAAAGTCAACTTTTATCATCTACTAGATTTTTTCTTTTTTACCGATCCGTTTAGCATTCCTTCTACTTCATCCCATGATCTCTTTATCTGCATAATCTTTCTGTTCAGTTTATAGTTGCTTCCTGTGGCCTTTGCTACCTTATGCTTCCATTTTTTATTCATGATACTCCCTTATTCTTTTTTATCATTCTATTATAATAATATGCAGATTATAACATTATGCCTTAATGTAAAGTGTTTCTTGATAAGTATATACTTACATATGTGCAAATTGATATGTGCATCTTTCATGAGTCTATCGATATATTCTAACCATATGAATAGGCTTTCCTTCAGACACAAAGCGCTCTTCATATTCAGTCATTATATTATCCGCACAAAATTCGCTCTTATGAAGGTCATAGCTTATATTCCTAACCTTCCATTTGGCAGCCCTGGTCTCTTCTAAGGAAAAATCAAATAATGTTCGATTATCTGTCTTAAAAATAATCTCACCTTCTTCTTTTAAGCATTGATTATATTTGCTTAGAAAATGCCTTGAGGTTAAACGTCTTTTGGCATGACGTTCCTTTGGCCAAGGATCAGAAAAATTCAGATATATTCTATCAATTTCATCCTTTGCAAATATATTAGCTAAATACTCCGCATCAAAGCGTATGAAATACAAGTTATCAAGCTCTGTTTCACTTCTTTTTTCAAGAGCCCGAAGCAGTACGCTGGAGTATTTCTCAATACCGACATAATTGATGTCCGGATTACTTCCTGCTAAATCCATGAGAAATTTTCCTTTGCCTGTTCCTATCTCCAAATGTATAGGATTATCATTGCCAAAATAAGAACCCCAGCTACCCTTTAGTTTCTCCGGTTCAGTAATAACAAACCTGTTCTTTGCAACAGCTTCTCTTGAACCGGTGATATTTCTTAGTCTCATATTCTATCTCCTTGTTTTTGCACTCTATAAACAATTAATATAAATTTTAATATAGTTTTTTATAAGCCTTCTATAAGATTATAATTATTAATCTAGGATACGTCAATTTCCTTTAATTTAAAAACAGCTAAAATGTTTAACTTATGTAAAGTATCATGTTTAAAAATTCTTTAGATTATAGTATACTTAGAACAGTATTTGACCTGATGAAAGGAGATTAAGAATGAAGATTGTAGCTATTAGCGGAAGTCCCAGACCAAAGGGCAATACATATCATGCCTTAAATACAGTCTGTGAAGAGCTTGAGCAGGAAGGCATTGCAACTAAGATATTACAGGTTGGCAATATGGAGATAAAGGGATGTATAGCATGTAACCGCTGTAAAGATGGTTATTGTGTATATAATGATGATATACTTAATAATATAGTAGATGAAATATACGAGGCTGATGGGGTTATTATCGGAAGTCCTGTATACTATTCTGGAATATCGGGTACCTTAAAGAGCTTCCTGGATCGTTTATTCTATCCCAGTCAGGGTCGTATGCGCCACAAAATAGCCTCAGGAATAGCTGTTCCTAGGCGCAGCGGAGGCATTCCAGCCTTTGATCAGTTGAATCATTATTTTCTTATATCTGAAATGATTGTTGTTTCCTCTTATTATTGGAACGTAATTCATGGAGGCTCCCCTAAAGAAGTTTTGGAGGATGCAGAAGGTATATCGGTACTGCGAAATCTGGCAAGGAATATAAGCTGGATGATAAAAATGAAAGAAGAAACTAAAGATAGTCTGCCCGCGCCTTCTGCCTATCTCAGATCCTGGACAAATTTTATACGATAAAATCGATATTATTGAAGTGTCAGGTCTGATTTTGTCCCTTATAGTTTCTTGTACTTTGGACAAAATGTGTTTATAATAGTTATTGCAAAAGTAATAGAATGTACTTATTATTCGCTATGCAAATATTGTGCACTGCATAACATGAAAATCAGAGATTTTCATGTAAAAAGTTTACAGACTGTAAGAAAGGCATGGTTATTTATATGAAAAAGCTAATCTTTTCTATCCTATGTACTACTAGTTTAATCTTGTCTAGTTTTACAGCTACAGCAGTAGCAGGTAGTATTGATAATACTGATTCCTGGCCACAGGGCCCCACAGTGTATGCGGAAGCCGCTATCGTGATGGAGGCTTCAACAGGATTGATTTTATATGAAAAGAATATGAATGAAACTTATTATCCTGCAAGTATAACCAAAATTCTTTCAGCATTATTGGTTATCGAGAATTCTTCCCCCGGAGAAATAATTACCTTTTCAAGAGATGCCATATTTAATATTGAGCGTGATAGTACTCATATAGCAATTGATGTCGGTGAACAACTAACAGTTCAACAGTGCCTTTATGGCATACTTTTAGAATCCGCTAATGAGGCTACTTATGGTGCCGCGGAGCATATAGCAGGAAGTATACCTGCCTTTTCTGATATGATGAATGAAAAGGCTAAAAGTCTTGGCGCACTTAATTCGAATTTTGTTAATCCTCATGGCCTTCCTGATGATAATCATTATACAACAGCATATGATATGGCTTTGATAACCAGAGAGGCTATGAAAAATGAGGCATTTAGAAGAATTACTGCCACTAGAACCTACCAGATTCCACCAACCAACAAGCAGACAGATACCAGATATCTCAGGAACCATCATAAATTTATACTAAAGAATGATTTATCTTACGAGGGAGTAATAGGCGGCAAAACCGGATTTACCAGCAAGGCGAGATATACTTTAGTTACCATAGCAAAACGAGGGGATTTAGAGCTGATTTGTGTGATTTTAAAGGATGATACAAGCGCTCACCAGTATGAAGATACTGCAAAATTACTGGATTTTGGCTTTGATCATTTTTCTATTTATCCCATTAATGAATTGGAAAGCCCTAATGTAATACAAGAATCTCCGTTTTTTACCCGTTATAATTCAATGCTGGATTATTCGAGCTCCTCAATTATAACCGATGAAAAGGGCTTTCTTGTCCTTCCTAATACCGCTTCCTTTAATGATGCAAAAAAAGAAGTCTCCTTTTATCCTGAAGCAGAGATAAAAGAAGGCCATAATGTAATAGGAACTATATCATACACCTACGACGGTATGTATGTAGGGGGCGCGGATATTATATTTGATAATATTAAAACACCTACCCTTGTTCATACCCTTATGAGTCAGGAACCCTCGGCCTTTCCTACACCAGAGGCTCCGGAGCCTGAAACCTCCGGCGGATACTTTCGTCCCATCATAATCGGGCTAATCGTAGGAGTCTTTGTTCTTATTATCGGACTTTACTTTGTATTAGTGGAACGCCCACGATTAAAACGCAGAAGTGCTTACTACAAAAAGCGCGCAAATCGTAAGCAGTATTTCTCTGACGATAATTTTCTGGATTTATAAGCACGACTAAGAACACTCGTAATTATGTCATGTGAGGTTCAAAGTTAGGATATATTATTTACCGTAGCTGTCAAATAGCTTGGCAATTTCATCTGCAGTAAGAGCCGCATTGGGATCATCATATAGAGGTATGATTTCCGATTCGGCTTTTTCATAATCATTTGCTTCCACATATGATTCTATAGAGCTTGCCGCTAGATTTCTCATGCTTTCTTCTTTAATAGCCTCTATAAGCTCCTTTGTATGCTCCTTGCTATAATTGACAGAAATACTAAGAGCTTTCTTTTGTCCCTCAATAGCTTTGTTCTGTAGTTGAATAATCTGACTTAACCTGTCAGACAGCTCTTTTATATCTTCCTCTAGCTTCAAATTGCCCTTTTTTAAGGCAGTGTAAGTTGCTTTTTGGATATTTAAAAGTTCCGTATATCTACTATCCCATTTTTCTGAATCCAGTCTTTCCGCTTCATCCCATAAGAGCTCCTTTTTTTTATTACTTGCAGATATATGCTCCCAGATGGAATCAAAGAATAAATATCCTGTTAGTATAACTACTATTCCAATTCCGATTATACTGAACACATGAGGCTGTGATACATTAAGAAGATAGGCCTCTCCTAATATGGCCACAAGAAAACTTATACCAAATAATATAATACCTGCTTTTCTTTTCATGCCGGGCTCCCATCAATATAAATATTATGAACATCTTTATATATATCGACAGAATTAGTAAATATATTAAGGTATAGGGATTCTCACGGTAAATTTTGAACCCCTTCCCACCTTGCTGTCAAGCTCTATCTGGCCATTATAGTAGTTAACAATATGCTTAACAATGGCTAAACCCAGACCTGTTCCGCCCATTTTTTTGCTTCTACCTTTGTCAACTCGGTAGAAGCGTTCAAATATCCTTTGCTTTGATTCTTCAGCTATACCTACCCCAGTGTCTTCTACTATAAATATTGCATCTTTACCTTCCATTGTGATTATTATTTTAACCTTACCATTAGGTTTATTGTATTTGATAGCATTAGTAAGTAAATTATTGAAGAGCTCTCTCATTTGATCATAATTAGCTTTAAGCGCTATGGGCTTACAGCTCATCTCAATGGTTACTTCATTCTCTGCGGCTAGGGGCTTTAGTGAAGCAATTATCTCATTAACCAGGGGACAGATTCTGACCTCTGTAATATTAACCTCTGCCTCCTTTGTCTCTAGACGTGAGACCATGAGGATATCATTTATCAAGCTCGTCATATTCTGAGCTTCCTTCTTTATTCTAACCATAAACTCCTTTTTCATATTGTCATCTGTCGCCATGCCGTTTTCCAAAAGTTCAATGTATCCTCTAATGGAAGTAATCGGAGTCTTTAGTTCATGGGAGGCGTTTGTAAAAAATTCTTGCCGAATTATCTTTTCAAATTCTATCTTCTTCATTGATTCTCTAACTGCGTCTGCCATACGCTTGGTAGTATCAGCTATTAGATTCAGTTCATAATACTCGTAAGGATTAAAAGAAAACTCAGGGTTATTTTCCTGGAGTTTTAAAAGCTCCTCTGATATTTCATAAAGTGGCTTAGTAATTGAGCGAGAAAATTTGTTGGCTAATATCATGGAGATTATTAGGGTTACCCCTAAGCTTAAAAATATTGCCGGTAGTAGTATAATCACATAATCCATCAACCCTGAAAAGGGCATAGCTATTCGAAGAATATAGTCACCCACCTCTGACAAGTAGGATACATAGAGCATGGACATATTAAGTGTGTCTGATTTTCTTCTTGACCAGCCATTTCCATTTCTTAATGCTTCCTCTACCTCGTCTCTTTCAATATGATTTTCCATACTCATATGATCAGATACATTACTATCAGCCAATACATATCCACTAATATCCATAATGGTTAGCCTGGTGGCCTTATTACTTTCATATATTAAATTTAACTCATCTACTTGAGCCTTTAGATCTGCATCATATTCAAGGGTTTGATCTATAATATGAAGCATATTAAGCATATTTTGTCTGGTATTTTTCGATAAGATATTACTTATTACAATACTAAAAATACTGCCACTTAATAAAAGCGCCAGTACTAGTATTATAATAAAGTTTTTAAAAATTGCTCTCTTCATACCTCTCCTGTTATTTAACGAAACGGTATCCTACGCTTCGAATAGTCTTTATACATTCTGCTCCTATCTGCCCAAGCTTCCCGCGAAGAGTACGAATATGTATGTCCAGTGTTCTGGATTCTCCGTCATACTCATATCCCCATATTTGGTTAAGCATCTCATCCCTAGATACAACTCTGCTACTATTTTCAAACAAATACAATAAAAGCTCATATTCCTTAAAGGTAAGATCTATTAACTGATCCTCCACGAACACTTCTCTCGTCATAGGATTAATCTTAATGGGTCCGGCAGACATTTCTGGTTCTTCTTCTTTTCCTGATCTACGAAGCAATGATCTGATTCTGGCCGCAAGTTCTAATACTCCAAAGGGCTTTGTAATATAATCATCTGCTCCTACATCCAGTCCCGCCACTTTATCAAGCTCCTTATCCTTGGCTGTCAGACAAATAATCGGCATATCCTTAAGAGTAAGATCCTTCCTTATCTGCCTAATAGCAGATAGTCCATCCATTCCCGGAAGCATAATATCAAATAAAGCCAATTCAGGCTTTTCCTTCTTCATATCCTCCAAGGCCGGCTCGGCTGATTCATATGCCCTAATATTATAGCCAAAGCCTTCTAGGGCAATCTTAATAAGCTCTCGGATACTATCATCATCTTCAATTACATAAATATATCCCATCACAATCTCCTTATCTATGCATCCTTACCCCTTCTATACATAGGGAGCCTCCTATACATGAATGATACTATTATTTAATTATAATAATCTTATATTATTCACACTGCCGGTCTCATGAAATTCTGTCCACTCGCAGATATTAACCACATGATCTCCTATACGTTCAAAATATTTCGCAATCATCAATATGTCAACACATTGGTCAACTTGATCTGAGGATGCCTTTAATATACTGGCAACCTCCAGTTTAACCTGGTCAAACAATTCATCAACTATATCATCTTGCTTCATTATTTCTCTAGCCTTTTCCACGTTAAGCGTTGTAAAGGCTTGTACAGCATCACGAACCATATCCTTAGATGCCTTTCCCATCTCGGGGATATGCTTTACCAGATCATATATATGCTCTCTCTTCTCTCGAAGGATAAGCTCTGCAATATCAGCAGCATGATCTCCTATGCGCTCCATATCTGTAACAACCTTTAACGCAGTTGTTACAAGTCTTAAATCCCTAGCTACCGGTTGTTGCTTAATAATCAAAGATAAGCACCTAGCTTCTATAGCCTTTTCAATATCGTTTATTATTCTGTCTCCCTGTATAATCTCTCTTGCCAAATCCTCATCCTGATTTTCAAAGGCAATCATAATCTTCTCTATAGCAACTTCTATTAAACGTGCCATTTCGTGTAAATCTTCTTTTAGTAGCTTAAGCTCGGCATCAAAACTCAATCTTGCAGCCATAATAACCCTCCTGTTCTTTCATTATAATTTCCATACTTATTATTGTCAAACAGATGTATTAACCGAATCTTCCAGTTATATAATCCTCTGTCCTCTTATCTGCAGGTCTTGTAAATAATGTGTCCGTGGGTGCAAATTCTATTACCTCTCCAACAAGGAAAAATGCTGTATAATCAGAAATTCTTGCGGCCTGTTGCATATTATGAGTAACTATAGCCACAGTATAGTTTTTCTTTAGGTCAGACATCAATTCCTCTATCTTAAGAGTAGAGATGGGGTCCAAAGCTGATGTTGGTTCGTCCATTAGCAGAATCTGTGGCTCTACCGCTAAAGCCCTGGCAATACAAAGGCGCTGCTGCTGTCCTCCTGATAAGCCCAGTGCAGGCTTTTTTAATCTATCCTTAACTTCGTCAAAAAGCGCTGCTCCTATTAAGCTTTCTTCAACAATTTCATCTAATTTTGATTTATTTTTTATCCCATGGATTCTTGGACCATAGGCTACATTATCATATACAGACATAGGAAATGGATTTGGTTGCTGAAAAACCATTCCGATTTTCTTACGTAACAGTGTGGTATCCACACGAGGGTCGTATATGTTTTCTCCGTCTAAAAGTACTTCTCCGCTTATCACTACACCAGGTACTAAATCATTCATTCTATTTAACGTCCTAAGAAAGGTTGATTTTCCACATCCAGAAGGCCCAATAAATGCAGAAATTGCATTTTCCTTAATGTTCATGGTGACATCCTTTAATGCATGGTTTGTACCATAATGCAAATTCAAATCTTTAGTACATATCTTATCCTTCAATATTGTCTCCTCCATTTATACAATGCGATCTTATATTACTAGCTTTACTACATTGATTTTTTATTGCTTTATCCACAGCCTATAGTCTAACGGCTCCTCTTTTCCACATTAAGTTTGCTTGATAAATATTTTGTTAATAAATTAATGCTTAATACAATTATCAACAAGACGAAGGCAATTCCAAAGGCTGTGTCATACTTTGCTTTCTCCATACTCAAATATAATTCTATGGTAAGCGTTCCGCCGGGCTGTAGTATCTTTTTAAATAATCCTTCACCATATTCACCGAGTTTGGGAAGCAGATATCCGCTTCCGGCTGTAAATAACAGCGCTGCCGATTCCCCCACAATACGCCCTATAGATAAAATAATTCCTGTAATAATTCCAGGCATGGCTGAAGGTAGCAATATTGTACGTATCATATACCATTTTGTGGCTCCGATACCCAAGGCTCCGCTTCTATAACTATCAGGAACGGTCTTTAACGCTTCCTGTGTATTTCTTGTTATAAGTGGAAGGATAATTAATGTCAGCGTTAAAGAACCTGTCAAAATTGAGTACCCTAGCCCCAGTGTGACCCCAAAAAACACATAGCCAAACAAACCAAACACAATTGATGGTATTCCGGATAAGGTCTCTGTTGTAAACTCTATTAATTTAACCAATTTACCCGGCTTGGCATATTCGTTCAAATATATAGCTGATCCCACACCAAAAGGTATAGCAATTAAAAGGGTTATAATTATTATATATATTGTATTAACAATGTTCCCTGCAATTCCCACAGTTTGCTTAATCGCGCTTGGTACTGTGGTTAAAAATCTCCAGCTTATAGAAGAAATCCCCCTATATCCTACATAACCTACAATACCGGCTAAGAGAATAATTGATAAAGAGGCACAAAGATATATTAGAGTGTGTGCTACTTTATCCATTGGCCTGGCTTTTTTGTGATAAAGGCTATTATTTTGCATCCTTATTACCTCCCTTCATCACCTTGTTTAGAATTAGATTTATTAAAACTATAAACATAAAAAGTATAAGTCCTATGGTAAACAAAACTCGTTTATGGGTATCTGTTGCATAAGACATTTCTGATACAACCGCAGTTGTAAGAAACCTAACAGAGTTAAATGGTAATGGTATGTTGGCTCCGTTTCCTGCAACAAGACTTATCGCCATCGCTTCTCCGATCGCACGTCCTACACCCAGAACGATTGCTGTTACAATTCCTGATTTTGCTGCAGGAAGTATTACTCTGAAAATTGTCTGTATATGAGTTGCACCCAAGGCCAAAGATGAATGCTTATAATCCTTTTGTACGGCTCTGATTGCTGATTCGCTTATATTAATAACTGTCGGCAATATCATTATCGCCAATACAATTACCGCAGACAGCAAATTAGATCCGCCTGTAAATTGGTGATCCGGCGAATCCTTAAATATAGCTAACTCTAGTTTATACATAAATGGATTTAATATTAGAACACCTAATAAGCCATAGATTACAGACGGTATACCGGCCAGTAGCTCTACCGCAGGTTTTACTATGGCTGCTAAAGGCTTTGGAGCTGTTTCTGCTAAAAAAATAGCTGTCATTACACCGATGGGAACTCCTATTATAATAGCCATAAAGGTACCAACAATTGAGGTTAAAATAACATATAATATACCGTATGAGGGATCTGCTGCATTAGGTCTCCATACTGTCCCGAATATTATCTCCTTTAGTCCGACTTCAAAGATGGCAGGTGTTCCGCTGACTACCATATATATAGAAATTGAAAACACCGCAAGCACTCCAAAAAATGCACAAATTGTAAAGATTACGCTCGCGGCCTTTTCAACAGATTTTTTCGTTTTTTTATTTCCTATAATGGAAAAATTTGTTTTATTCATAGTTACTCCTTAGGAAAGATAGGAAGAGCTATCCTGCGGGCAGGGAAGCTTCTTCCTTTTAATTATTTATCAATTTTGCAGATTAGACTCGAAAGTCTTCGACTTTCTCGTTCGTGTTACTCTTATCCATGCTAATCATCCCCTTTTATAATGACATAAAAGGCATGTCATATAAAATGTGCTGCTTATCATGGACTAATCTGCTTATGCACGGACTTAGTCTGCAGCAATTAAGCCAACACTTGCGATTAATTCCTTGCCTTCAGCTGATTTCAGGAACTCGAAGAATGCCAGTACAACTTCGCCTTGCTCAGAGATTTCACCTGCGGTTGCCATTACGAATGGTCGGCTTAAGAAATAGCTTCCTGCTTTTATGTTATCAGCTGTAGCTTCTACGCCTTCTAACTTAACTGCAACTACTGTGTCATCTAAGATATCAAGTGATACATATCCAATTGCTCCGGGTGTAGATGCAACCTTTGCCATAACACCACCGGTGCTGTTAATTTCATTAGAATATATAACCTCTTCTTCAATATCAAGTATTTCTTCAAATGCTCCTCTGGTACCTGAACCGGCCTCACGACCTACTACTACTATAGGCTGGTTTAATCCTCCAAGCTCGCTCCAGTTATTGATTGTTCCGGTGTAAACAGCGATTAACTGATCCTTTGTCAAATCTGCTACTGTATTTGCTTTATCAACTATAACTGCGATACCGTCTATTGCTACGATATTCTCTACTGCTCCAGCTTCTTTTTCGCTATCCTTAAGATTTCTGGAAGCATTACCTATATCAACCGCTCCTGCAATAACCTGCTCAACACCCGCACTTGATCCTACGAACTCTGCTGATGCTACAACATCAGGATATTCTATCATAAATGCTTCGATAGCAATGTTTGCTAATTTTTCCATGGAGGTTGAACCTGACATGGTTAACGTTCCACTTAATTTATCAGTCTCAGTCTTGTTATTTGATTTGTTACTATTATCATCCTTTTTATCACTGCCGCAAGCTGCTAATAAGCCTACAAGCAAAAACATTACTACAAAGAATGAAGTCCCTTTTAAAATCTTTTTCATATATTAATTCTCCTTCACTTTCTTTTCTTCTTCCTTTTCGGTACAATACAAAAATATCATAATTAAATCATGTCATATACCATGTTACTGTTTAGTTTGTGTAAAACCTTTGTAAAGTGCTTTCCTTATTTTAGTATTATTATTTTAAGTCTTTTTAACTTGATTTATTCTTAGGTGCCAAGCACAAAAAAAGCACCGATATTCCCCTCATTGAAAATATCGGTACTCCTTATAATAATTTAGAAACATCCCTATATATAACGTGCCTAGCGGGATTCGAACCCACGGCCTTCCGCTTAGGAGGCGGACGCTCTATCCTGCTGAGCTACAGGCACTTAACGCAACATGTTAATTCTACTATCTACTTGTTATTAAGTCAAGAACCTGTATGATTTATTTTTATTTTAAAATGCAAGCTTTCCCTGCATCCATATATTTCCCTTAAATCTTCTGCCAGGCAGTGGCTCACCAAGAAAATCATTCTTATTAATGCATACGCGAAATAATATATCATTACATATTACATCCAAATCATAGATTTCTTCCTTAGTTAAAGAATTTGTTATTAATTTGCTGTCTAATATAGTGGCGATTATGCTGTAATTATCAGATTCGGATCCAAAAGGAATAAAGCAGGTATCTACAATAGAGTAAATATCCTCTTTTTTTGCTCTTCTCGATACCATTGCATAGGTGTCTATGTCATCTATGGTTAGACTATCTATTGCTTCCTGATTTCCTTTTTTTGCCTCGGCAATTAAGTTGTTTCTATTAATCTTTTCTACACTAAGGTTTTTAACCTGGATTTCATCCTTTTCTATTGGAAGTAATGCCCTTCCCTCTAATGATAATGCTGCTAGTGTTATTGGGGCATTTAGATTCATCTTTTCATTTTGGATTTTTCTCTCCAAATATTCTGCTACGTTTTGTAGATAGAATATTAAAGATACACCCAAACGGTAATCATCACACATACCGGTATAGGCTTCTGTGTCAACTCGTTTGTTTATGGCAACCTCTTCCCTAGCATTGGTTCCTGAACCAATTAAGTATGGAAAATAATTATCCAGATGAAAAACATCGTTTTGGTCATACTCTCCCCGAAGAGTTATACCAAAATCATGTCCAAATTTCATGGATATCTCTGTAAAACTATTTTGATGATTAATTTGAATGGTTTTTCTATTTGAAGCTTTCTCTATTACAAGATTTATTAGCTTATTTAATTCACTTCTATTATTAATATTGCTAAATCCTACTGCCCTCAAATAACTGTGCATATACTCACCTGCTTTTCTAGTAAAATACCTATATATCATATATCTATTCATGTGATAATACTTATATCATACTTTATTACAATCTGCAAGTAAGATTCATAGGAAATAATGAAGCAACTTCATCAGTCTATAATGGTATCTGTGATAAAGAGCGTTAATTCTTTTGTAAGATCCTTTTCCACCCAATCATCGGGTTTATCTCCTTTTGCATCCTGAATTATCCTGATTACAGGCCTTGTGGGGCACTTAGGATTTTGCCGGAGCACTATTCCTATCTCATCTTGGTTAGTAATTACCAAAGCGCCTATAGGATATGCGGCTACCGAAGCGACAAAGGCCTTGATTACATTTAGATCAAATTTGTTTCCTGCTTGACTAACGATATAATCAATTGCGTCATGTACCTTCATTCTAGGTACCAAATTGCCATATACCCTACTGTCAAACTCATCACAGACTGCAGTAATCTTGCTTCCAATTCTAATTTTCTCATTCTTTAAATGAAAGGGATAACCCGAGCCATCCAGTCGCTCATGATGACTAATTATTATGTCTTTTGAAGTGGATGATAGCCATTCCATATTTTCTACAGCAGAATAACCATATATGATATGTTTCTTTATCTCTTTTTGCTCTTTTTCTGAACATTCCTCCATAATCAAGCTGCTATAATCCATAGTTATATATGTAAACCCTATATCATGAAGCAGGCATCCTATGGCAATTTCTCTAATCTTTTGTCTCGGTAGCTTTAATTTGAAGGCAAGAATAACTGATAGTGCACAGACATTAAGTGAATGAGAGTATGTCCCTTCGCTTTTATTCCTGATGCTAGAAAGATTATACATAACTTCCGGTTCTCTCATAATATCATATATGATTTCATCAGCAATGGTAATTATCTCTTCCAATTCACTGTCAGTATGATATGAATATTTTGTAAGTATTTCACGGACTGCCTCTTGGCACTGTTCTTTGATTTGTAACTCAAGACTGTCCGTAAGATCTACACCTAGTGCAATCTCGTCCTCAACATATATAAATTCAATATTTAGCTCTTTTAAACGATTGATATATTCCTTTTTTACAATCGTTCCGGCTGTCATTAATACTGAACTACTATCGTTCAATATGTCTTTTGCTAATAGTTCGTGACCTTTTACAGAATCAACGGAAATAATTCTCATGTTTTTTCCTTTCAAACCGTATAAATGCCTCCGCGCATTATGCTTAATATGCTAGATTTCTATTCCATGAAGTTATCAGATTTTATAGCTCGGCTTAATGCGTTCTTCTCCTCTTTTGATAGTTCCAAGAAGGATTCACCCTTAATTATTTCTTTTAAATAAGTATAGCACCCTTCTCTGCTACTATGAACAGAGTTTAATATAAATCCATCGTTGTTTTTATCAAGAAGAGCAAGTACAAAGCTTAACTTGCCTCCCATTTCCATAAATGCATCATATTTGACAATTCCAATCTTTTGCACCGCTGTTAATAGATTCTCATTTATGTTCGTTATCTCCTTATGAATTGCCATGCTATTATATTTTAAGCTGTCAATTTCTGTAAATCTCTCGGTAATTATTTCTTCTAACTCTTTACCGCTTGCCCCTTGCATGAATTTTCTGTATTTAATGTTCAATTTTCGTTGTTTGGACATAATAATTATGGTCATCAATAAAAGTACAATTAATAATACAGCCAGACCGAATATTATATAAATTACATTCTGCTCCATTAGTTCTATCAGGTTCATTTTAATCCTCCGTTGTACCTTATATTCTTCTAATTTACCTATTCAAGTGTATTAAAGAGATCCATAATTCTCTCTAAATCTTCCTCTGAATAATATTCTATCTCTATCCTACCTCTGTCCTTTTGTTTTCTATTAATCGACACCTTTGTTCCAATAATATTCTTCAGTTTTTCTTCTAAGTCATGATATATAAAGCTGTCTTCATCTGTTGTAGCAGTTTCTTTAGCTGGTTTTTCCTTAAGTAATTGTCTTACCAGCTTTTCTGCTTCCCTTACGCTAAGCTTTTTGTCAAATACCTTACAGGCTGTATCATATTGAATTTTTGGGTCTTCCAAAGAGAGTAATGCTCTGGCATGACCACCTGACAGCATATTATCTATCAACATTTGCTGTACTCTTTCATCCAGCTTTAAAAGTCTTAAGGAATTTGTGATCGTAACTCTACTTTTAGATACTCTCTTGGCTAATTCCTCCTGTTTCAGATTAAACTCTTGAATTAATCTCTGATAAGCATATGCTTCCTCAATGGGATTCAAATCCTCTCGTTGTATATTCTCTATTAATGCAATTTCTATGACTTCCTGTGGGCTAAAATCTTTAATAATTACCGGAACCTCTTTTAATCCGGCAAGTCTTGACGCTCTCCATCTTCTTTCACCTGCAATTATTTCATAAAACTTATCTTTTTTTTGAACAATTAATGGTTGTATAACGCCAAATTGCTTAATAGATTCGGCCAACTCCTGAAGCGCTTCCTCATCAAATGCTTTTCTTGGCTGTGATTTGTTAGGCTCTATTTTACGAATTGGTAATAATGTTTCACGTGAAACATTTTCTTCTTTTTCTTCTGTTTCAGCAATACGTTCGGGGATCATAGTATCTAATCCCTTTCCCAAGCCTCTTTTTAATGCAGACATTTTATCCTCCCTTAATAGTCTATAGTAATCTAACAAGATTAACTCTTGTTTCTATATTTAATTTCCCCTATTTCATTTTTTTCATATAGTTCGGCTTCATCATTTTCTATAACCTCATTAGCCAGCTGTCTATACCCATCTGCTCCTGCAGATTTAGGATCATATAGGTTTATTGGAAGTCCGTGGCTTGGTGCTTCTGCCAAACGAACATTTCTGGGTATAATGGTTTTATAAATGTTTTGCTTTAAATTTGCTTTGACATTTTCAACTACCTGTAAAGAAAGATTTGTTCGTGCATCAAACATTGTAAATACAACACCTTCCATCTCTAGACTTGGATTTAATCTTTTCTTTACTAAATTAATGGTATGCATGAGCTGTGTTAATCCTTCTAAGGCATAAAACTCACACTGTATTGGTACAAGAACAGTATCCGCTGTAGTCATTGCATTGACAGTAAGAGTACTTAATGAGGGAGGGCAATCTATTATAATATAATCATAATAGTCCTTTATAGCTGCAACATGGCCTTTTAATATGTATTCTCTATCTGTAATCCCAATCAGTTCGATTTCAGCGCCTGCTAAATTAACATTGGAAGGTAAAATATCTAGATTATCTATATCTGTTTTTATTAAACATTCTTCTAAGGAACATTCACCGATCATCATTTGATAGATCGTATTATTCAATTTGTTTTTATTAATTCCCAAGCCGCTGGTGGTGTTACCCTGAGGATCAATGTCTATCGTCAGAACTTTTCTTTTTCTTTCAGCCAGACAAGCCGACAAATTAATAGCAGTCGTGGTCTTTCCTACTCCGCCCTTTTGATTGGCTATTGCAATTACTCTTGCCATGCTAATACTGTCCTCCAATTCCTGATTTGATTTGTTCATGATAAACAGATTAGAAGCTCAAGGACTTCGTCCTTCCAAAGGTTCAGCAAAGCTGAACCGATTCCATTTATCTTGATAAGCAGATTAGGAGCTCAAGGACTTCGTCCTCTCGCTCATGTTACACTTATCTATGAGAATCACCATGATTTATTGTGACACAAAAGGCGTGTCACATAAATCATGATAATTTCCATAGACTAATCTGCTTATCATGAACATTATAGCATTATTGAAATTATATATCTACACACAAATGTGATTTATGTGGCAAATAGAGAATAATTACCTATATAAAGACATAAAAAATGAAATGTTTCACGTGAAACATTTCATTTATAGCAAATAAGAATTTTGCCACAATATAATAATATTAAAAAATATCTACGAAATTATGTTTTATAGCATATACCGCAGCCTGAGTACGAT
>SHOH01000065.1:13261-16632 GCA_004294845.1 Anaerolineaceae bacterium | reverse complement strand
TCCGTACAGCTTTTCCCATTCGTCTTTTGTCATGGAATAACACATAAGATCGTAGGTATTACCATTAAAAATCTTAGTACAATGTCTAAGGGTCCCTTCATATTGGAAACCACATTTTTCAATTACACGCCTTGACTTTTGATTATAGTCATAATGATGTGCGGTGACTAAAGTAAGGTTCAAGTCAGTAAAAGCGTAGGCTAGAACAGCTCTGGAGGCCTCTGTTATAATTCCCTTACCCCAATAATCTTCTGATAATACATATCCCAGCATCTTTACATCATCTGCGGATCTAAGCGAATCCTTATGCAATCCCAGTGAACCGATAACTTTATTATTAATCTTCCAGACAATAGCTAGTACTTCATCCTCTTCAATAAAGTTTTTTAATACAGCTTTTGTTTCATCCACATCTTCATGGGGCTTCCATCCTGCATGTGGGCCAATATGAGGGTTTTTTGCATATTCATATAAATCCTCATAATCAGTATACTTAAATGGTCTTAAAATTAGTCTATCAGTTTCCATTGTTTTCATCTTATCCCGCCCTGAAGTTTTTATCTTAATCTTCTAAAAAGCTATTATCCAATGTAAGATCCTTTATCATAGCAACTGTAGGTGATATGAATACTGCTACTTCACCTTCCTGTTCAAGCCACGAATCCTTTAATAAGTTATTGGCAACATTAGCACTTATATCAGTCTCTGTAATCAGGCACACAATTTCCTTCTCAGGCTGTAATTCAATATTAATAATCGGTAATACAACAGTCTGATGGTCTCCGGTACCTCTTCCGTGAATAATTGTAGCTCCTGTAGCTCCTGATTGCCTGGCTAAATCCACGACATTATCAGCAAAGCCCCTATTTACAATCACTAGGAGACAATCGTAATACAAATCGTCCCTTCTTACCGGTGAAGTGGCTTTAGTGCTCTTGTCCTCGCTTGTCTGATGATACTCAACCTTTTTACGCTGGAATATAGTTCCCAGGATCATTATTGAAAGAACGGGAGCCATTGCCACCATAGCAATAACACCAAACCCGTCTACCAGGACATTAGCTGTTTCTATACTTGTAGCAGCTCCTTGTGCAAATGCCAGCACAAAGGTAGCAGTCATAGGACCAGAGGCAACACCTCCTGCATCATAAGCAATTCCTACGAAGATAGGATTCGATTTAAAGGAAAGTAGGATACCAATAGCAAATCCAGGTAGTAGGAAATACCATAGTTTAACTTCAGGAACAACAATCCTTACCATAGAAAGAGCTATCGCGATACCAACACCTATGGATAGTGTCATACGAATAAGTCTAACAGGTATATGGCCACCTGTGACTTCTTCAATTTGTTCGCCAAGTACATGCACGGCAGGTTCTACCAGAACAACGATAAGCCCTAAGGCGAAGCCTATTCCAATAAGTAGCCAAGTGTTCATTTTTGCGATTTCCATACCTAATATTCTACCCATATCCATAAATCCTGAGTTTACAGCTGTAAGAAATATAACAAGACCTAATAAAGTAAAGGTGAGTCCCTTTATTATGCCTCCCATTTCACCTTTCTTAATTTTAAACTTAGTAAAATTAAATATAAAGAATAAAATTGATATAGGTAAGAGAGCTATAAGAGATTCTATGAATAAGTGAGGGATAGCTTCTAACATTGGTCCTATTACGCCTTCTTGAAAGATATACTCACCGGCATCACCTTGTATATTCTTTTGCCCTGATATTATGGACAATAGCATAACCGCGAGAATTGGTCCGGCACTCATAATACCAACAAGTCCAAAGGAATTCTCTTCGGAACCCTTACCACCCTTTACATTGGATAGTCCAAGGGACAGTGCCAAAACGAAGGGTGTGGTCAGTGCTCCGGTAGTCGCTCCGGAGGCATCGAAGGCTATGGCTAAAAACTCCTCTGATACCAGTATGGCCAGTGCAAAGATAATGCCATATGTGATAGCCATAAATTTATTAAGTGGTTTATCCTTAAGAAGTCTAAATATTCCTAATGAAATCATAACCCCCACTCCTATCGAAACCATGTATACAATTATGGCTGAAGCCAAAGTGCCTCCGGATGCACCTTCGACTTGATCACCAAGAATAAGTAAATCAGGCTCGGCTACAGTAATCAAAAACCCTAAAAGGAAGCTTAGAATAGCGATCTTAACAGGTGATTTTGAAGTAGCCACTTCTCTTGACATGTGTTCACCAATAGGGTTCATGGCTAACTCCACACCCCATAGGAATATGGTTAACCCGATTAATAGCAAAACACTGCCTACAATAAAGCGGAGAATAACGTCTGTCTCGACATCAACTATTGTAAAGCAGATAATAAGCACTAATACTACAACAGGCAGCAAGGTTTTGGTGACCTCTTTTGTCTTGTCAAATAATAAACTCATGATGTCCCCCCCTTACGTTCCTCGGTTCTGGTTTCAAAGAGGCCGCTCGTAGTACTGACAGGAAGAGTAAAGATAATACCGTTTCCGGGCTTATCAAGCTCTAAATCAGAAAATATTCTTTCTCTTACTGAAGCGGCTTTATCCTTTCTGGTAACAACCAGAACGGTATCCTTTTGAGGCTCGATTGCCAGGGGATAATAAGAATCTGCAGGCACACCTGCACCATGACCATGAATAAGTGTTCCACCACGGGCTCCTGCGGCTCGTGCAGCTGTTATACAATCTCTACTTCGCCCTTTATCCACAATTGTAAGTATACAACAGTGAGTAAACCTGTCATCATCTATAGATATATTGTGCTCTTGATCAGAAGCTTCTAAAGTCCAACGTTTAAAGGGGACTGAAAAAGCGATTCCTTTGTTTCTTTTAGAAAATTTAAAGGTCTCACTAAGCTGGTCATGGAGATTAGCATCTAGGTCACCTGATGCGGGTATCATAAGAATCTCTTTACGTATTTCGGTCATACCCAGAAACTCCAAGAGCTTAGACTGTACCGTACCCTCGCCAAGTAATATAGTTCCTCCAGTTGCACCACATTCCTTAGCTTTACGCAATACAGCATTTGCCTTGCCTCGGTTTACAATAGTAAAAAACAATGTATCGATCTTTATCACTCCTACTCTTTCTTCATATATGAAAAAAGTTTATTTTATATCATTCGTCTTAATCAGTATTGAATCCTCTACAATCTCCATGATATCGCCGATATCACAATGCAAAGCAGAGCAAATCTTAAGCAAAACATCAGTTGTAACATTTTCATTCTTTCCAAGCTTGGCCATTGATGCATGGCTTATTCCAGCCATAATACAAAGGTCTTTTTTCTTCATTTCGCGATCAATCAGGAGCTTCCAAAGCTTTTTGTAGCTCACAGACATAGTAATCACCTCACTCA